>NZ_JBFBCE010000099.1:0-35288 GCF_040689595.1 Streptosporangium sp. NPDC051023
CAGGAGTGGCGGCGATGTCGAAGCCGACCGCGATCTCGTGCTCGTCGATCAGCAGCAGCGTCCTCGGGACAGGCTTGTCCTGGCTGTTCGCCGCGAGGTCGATGTCGGCCAGGCTGTCAGGGGTGGCCAGGAGCACGTCGGCCCTTGAGAGCTCCAGCGCGCGGTACAGCTCGCGCGCGTCACCGGGGTACCGCGCGTTGATCGGTAGAGAGATCGTCGGAAGCAACGTCTGCAAACCCAGGCGTAGCAACTCGTCGTCGATGAACACCATGACATGGACGATCGGGAGGTCCACTGTTTTCCCCGTGCTTTCTTTACATCGATGAGCTGGGCTTCTCCGACCGTCGTACCAGCCACCGGGATGAGGGTGCCGATGCCGGACACCGCTCCTACGCCTGCCGGACAGACGCGAAACCGCAGCCGTGTTGTCCCCTGTTCGCAGCGAAGGTCCGCTGCGGTGTGCCGGAGATCACCCCGTGTGAGGCGTCCCGAGCACCGTCATAAAGCGTTCGAAGCCCGAATGAGGTCGATGCGACGGGCCGTGTCACCGGTCATCGAGAGGCCCTTCGCCGCAAAGACGCATGCGAGGTACGCGTTTCTCAGAGTATCGAGTCAAGGAAATGCGACTGAACATCGGAACGCGCCCCATGTGCCATTCCGGCCAGTGGAACGCATCTACGGAACATCGGCTGTAAAGCCAAATCGGCCTGCCGAGAAAATCCCCCCACACCTGCCCCCCTCAAGGATAGCCAGATCGTATACAGCACAGTTCGCCATCTAGTCGCGGCTGTTTGTAAGCAAGGCTTCCTTTCGCTGCGGTGGAGGCTACCCCTCGGCGACAGGGCAGTCAAGGCCGCACTTACCAGGCTAAATCCCCGAGGTTGAGCGCGTCGCATCAAAGGTGCGAAACTTCATGAATAATGAAAATACGTTCGGAAGTTGAATGAACACACACAAGGGCGCTCGCGCTGAATGAGCACCCACAAGAACCGGCGACCGTTGTCCTCGCCCGATTCCGAGCCCGCCTCATGAATGGCTACGGGAGAACGCAGAACCGCCATATCCAGCCGGCCGGGCGCATCGCCCGACCCTGGGGTTTTTCACCCGTCGTACGAGGTGGTGTGCTCCGGCCCGTGCTCGACGAAGGCGGCGACGGCCCGGAGGTGGTCCCGCGTCCGCACCAGGGCCGCCGCTGTCTCCGGCAGCATGTCGTCCGCTCTCGCGACGCCGCCGGACTGGAAACCGCGCAGGACTCGTTTCGTCGCCCGGTGGGCCTGGGCCGGGCCCGCGGCCAACCGCATCGCGTAGGCGTGCGCGTCGTTCCTGAACGATTCCACCGGGAAGAGCGCGTTGACGACGCCCCACTCGGCGAGCGTCTCGCCCCGGTACAGGTCACCGGTCATTACCAGCTCGCAGGCGCGCGCGACGCCGGCGCGCCGGGCGAGCCGCTGGGTGCCGCCCATCGCCGGGGTGAAGGCGACCTTACGCTCGACGAGCCCGAAGCGCGCCGACCGGGTCGCGACGATGAGGTCACAGGCCAGAGCGATCTCGAAGGCGGCGGTCAGGGTGAGGGAGTGCGCCGCGAACACGGTCGGGCAGGGCAGCGCCTCCAGCGTCTGGACGGTGGCGAGCTGCGCCGCCCAGAACTCCTCGGCGTCGCCGGACGGGACGTCGTTGAAGATCTGGACGTCCAGGCCCGCGCTGACGACGCGCCCGTCGGCGCGCACCAGCAGACCACGCGGCGGGTTGGCGGCCAGCCGGCCGACCGCCTCGGAGAACGCGCGCAGCATGGCGGTGTCGAATGTGTTTGCGGGCGGGTTGTCCATGGTGAGTACGGCGAGCGGCCCGTCGAAGGCCAGCCGTACCGGCGACGTCGTCGCGCGCGGGGCCTCCGGCACCGCGGCGTCGGCGGCGTCAGTCATCGTCCGACGCCTCGCGGGTCGCCGCACCAAAGATGGCGATGGCGTTGTATCCGCCGAAGCCGAACGCGTTGTTCTGCACATGGCGCAGCCGCGGCACGGCGCGCGGCGCGCCGGTGACCAGGTCGATGCCGACTTCGACCTCTTCGGCGCCGACCGCGGTCGGCGGCACCAGCCGTTTTTCCAGCGCCAGGCAGGACGCGACCGCCCCCGCCGCGCCCGCGGCGCCCATCAGGTGGCCGATGGTCCCCTTGATCGCCGTGACGGCGGCGTGCGGGTAGGTCTCGGCGAAGATCGCGCCCTCGATGCTGTCGTTGGCCCGGCTGCCCGTGCCGTGCGCGAAGATGACGTCGATGTCGTCCGCTTTGAGTCCGCACTGGTCAAGGGCCCGGCGGTGGCAGTCCGCGACGCCCTCGGAGTTCGGCGCGGTCGGATGGCTGGCATCGTTGTTCACCGCGACCGTCAGCAGCTCGGCGTACGGCGCGCGCCCGGCGGCCACGGCGCGCTCGGTCCGCAGGACCATGATCCCCGCGCCCTCCGACGGCGTGACGTAGCGGCGGTTCCTGCTGAACGGCCGGCAGGCCGTCGGGCCGATGGCCTGGAGGCTGCTGAAGCCGATGGTGTTCTTCTCCGAGTACGAGTCGCAGCCGCCGACGACGGCCGTGTCCGCGACGCCGGACCGCAGCATCTCCAGCGCGCAGGACAGCGCCACGTTCGACGAGGCGCAGGTGTTGTGCACGACGAAGGCCGGTCCGGTCGAGCCGACCGCGCGGGCCACGCCCTCGGCGATGGAGTAGCTGGAGAATCCGCCGGTGCCTGCGAGGTCCTTGCGCCCGGCCACCAGGTTCTCGAGCGCGTCGGCGTGGCCGTCGTTGGTTCCGACGCAGACGACCGCGTTCCGCAGCCCCGGATCGCCCGGCACCATGCCCGCGTCGGCGATCGCCGCGAGGGCGGCGTACTCGGCGAAAACCGAGGCCGCCCGTGGCCGCGCCCGGGTCGCCGCGCTGACCCGCTCCAGCGCGGCCATCCGCGCCCCCCGCGGTACCCGGGCGGCGAGGACGCCGGGCTTCATCCCCGCGTAGAGCGGGGTCAGTTCCTCGAACCTGCTGCGCGCCGCGCACAGGTCCACCCAGAACGGCGTGACCCCGGCACCCGCCGGAGAGATCATGCCGAGCCCGGTGACGAAGATCCGCTCATCCATCGCTGCCGCCCTTCCTGGACACGGTGACCGTGGCACGACGCCCGTCCAGGCCCCGGCATCGCAGAACGGCGCTGCGCCCCGGTCGCAGGCCGAGCACCAACCGCAGGAACTCCGCGGTCACGAACGCGCCGTTGCGCTCGACCGGCTGGTCGCCGCCGATCGCCGCCGGGGACCGGCCGTCCCCGTCGTCGGACGTCCACGTGTGCCCGCCCACGTGTTCCCGGCCTTCCGTGCCTTCCGTGCCTTCCACGTCTTTCTCGTCCGAGGCGAACTCGAACCTGGCGGTGAACTCGTCGCCCGCGGTCAGCACGCCGTACGCCACGCCGGAGCGGTGGCGGAGGCCCGTTTCGTCGTGCCGCGCGTCGGCGAGCGCCTCCGCCGAGTACACGTCGCCGACGAGGAGGTGGCCCGCGCCGGACCGGCCGTGCGCGAAGGCCGAGAGCACCTGCCACAACGACAGCACCGGAGTCAGCTGTGCCGCGTTGACGGTGATGCTCCGCCCGGTCGCCCCAATCGTCAGGTTGACGAACGCGGACGCCGAACTGCTGTGCGCCTGAGGGAAGGCCTGGGCGGACAGACGGCGCCCCTGCTCGGCCGCCGCGCGCTGGAGGCCGGCGACCGCGGCGGCGTTGCCGTACTCCGTGCCGATCACCACGGTGTCGTCGGTGCGCGGCCGGGACGGGTCTCCTCCGCTCAGCACCATGTACAGGCACAGCCGGGTGAACCAGTCCCGAAATTGGTCTCCGCCGGTGCCGATGACGTCCCACAGGTCAGCGGGCAACTCGCCCGGGTCGACGTCCGGCGTCTCCCGCTCCTCAAGAGCCAGCAGCGCGACCCTGCTCAGGTTGAACTGAAACACACGACTCCTCATCGTTGGCCGTCCCGGCGCCCGGCGGACCTCACCGCCGCCTAGTTGCCGGCCAGCTCCGCGACGTAGCGGTCGATGTCGCCAACGGTCACCAGGCGGGGGACGACGTCGTCGTCCAGCGCGACGCCCAGTTCCTCCTCGACGTTGACCACCACATCGATGAGCTTGAGGGAGTCGATGCCCAGATCGTCCTGCAGGCTCTGGTCATCGGTGATCTCACGGGACGCCGGGAGCTCGCCGATCCGCCGCAGGATGGCGGCGATCTTAGGGTGAACAGATTCGGTCACTGTGTCTTCCCCATTCGGTACTCGTCGCTGCCCACCGCAAGGAGTATTCAGGCGCTCCGGCCCGGCGGCCAGGCACCGACGTGCGCCCGAAAGGCATAGCCGAACTGCCCCCTCCGATCGCGACCGCCACCGCGTGGGGGAACCGTAGGCTTGGCGGCGCCGTGTCCGCGTGAGGGAGGATGAGTGATGAACGCACGCCTCATCCGGCCCAGAGGGCGCGGCTTCCTGCTGCTCGACTCGCACCCCGCCGGATGCGCCAGGACCGTCACCGACATGTGGGATATCGCCGTTCCCGCGCCCCGGGGGACGCCGCGGAGGCGCCAGGTCGCCCTCGTCATCGGGTCCAGCGCCGGGTACGGCATGGCCGCGGCCGTCGCCGGGCTCCGCCACCACGGCATCGACGGGGTGGGGTTGTGCCTCGAACAGCCGCCGACGGACCGCAGGACCGCCACCGCGGGCTGGTACCGCACGATCGCCGCCGCGGACCTCGCCCACGAGGCGGGCGGCGACTTCTTCTTCGTCAACGGCGACGCCTTCGCCGACGCGACCAAGGAACGGGTGCTCGACCTGATCCGTGACCGGTTCGGCGGTGTCGACTACCTGGTCTACAGCGTCGCCGCGCCACGCCGTACCGACCCGCTCACCGGGCGGACGCACCAGTCGGTCATCCAGCCGATCGGGCAGGCCTTCGAGACGAAGACCCTCGACTTCGGCGGTGCCGAGCCCGCCCTGAGGGAGATCCGGATCGAGCCCGCGACCGAGCAGGAGATCATCGACACGATCAAGGTCATGGGCGGTGAGGACTGGGCGCTGTGGGTCGACGCCCTGGTCGGCCGCGCTCTGGCGCGTCCGGGGTTCACCACCGTCGCGCTGTCGTACGTCGGGTCACACCTGACCTCGCCGATCTACCGGGAGGGGACGATCGGCGCCGCCAAGGCCCACCTGGAGGAGACGGCGCTCACGCTGAACGACAGGCTCGGCGCGATCGGCGGGCGGGCCCTGACGGCGGTCAACGGCGGAGCCGTCACCCAGGCCTCCACCGCCATTCCCGGCATCTCCCTGTACACCTGTCTGCTTCGGGGTGTTCTCGGCGAGGACATGCGGTCGCCGCTGGCCCAGTCGATCGAGATGTGGGACGGGCTCACCGGCGTCCAGGACCTCGCCCTCGACGGGGAGGGGCGTCTCCGTCTCGACCGGTGGGAGTTGGACCCGCTCGTCCAGGAGCGGGTGACCGGGCGCTGGGACGCACTCACCCGGGAAACCGTCGGCGACCTGGCCGCGACCGGCTGGTTCCGCGAGGAGACGCTACGCCTGTACGGCTTCGCCGTGCCGGGTGTCGACTACACCCGGCCGGTCGAGACCGACCTGCCCTGGCCCGTCACCGAGCGACCCCGGCAGGAGAGCACGATGAACGATCCATCTCCGACCGGTGAATGACCTCCGGTCGGTGAACGACGCGTGGTGGCGGGTTAGCCTGGAACCGTGGACATCGCCACCGGCACCTACCCGCTGGGCCCGGAGAACGGCCGCCTGCTGGTGCGGACGACCCGCACCGGGCTGGGCGCGAAGGCCGGGCACGACCTCACGCTGGAGGTCACCCGCTGGCGCGGCGAGGCGGTCGTCGACGTCGCCGACCCGGCCCGTTCCTCGGTGACCGCCGAGATGGACGCCACGTCGCTGGAGGTACGCGAGGGGACCGGCGGGGTCAAGCCGCTCAGCGACTCCGACCGCGGGGACATCGCGAAGAATCTCCGGGAGAAGGTCCTGAACACGGCCCGGCATCCGACGATCGTGTTCCGCTCGACAGGGGTCACGGGCACGGCCGAGTCGTTCCGCGTCGAGGGCGAGCTCACCCTCGTCGGTGTCACCCGGCCGGTCACCGCCGAGTGCCTGCTGGACGAAGGGCGCGTCCGGGGATCCATCACGGTCACGCAGAGCCGGTGGGGGATCAAGCCCTACTCGGCCCTGTTCGGCGCGCTCCGCCTGAACGACGAGGTGGGCGTGTGGTTCGACCTCGCCCTCCCGCCGTCCTCTTGACACGCCGCGCCATCGAGTCCCCGAGACTGCCCGGCAATCCCTCGTCTATGGGAAAAAATGCCGATATATGGTACGAGCTTGCGACATGTCGGTCACTGCGGAAAGATCTCCGAACACGCTCCGCCACCGCCCGTATTCCCCTCCGGACCGGCGGACGCGTCTCGCACATTGACAGATGACGCCATGGGAGGCTGTCGTGCAGCCGCAGGAGAGTATCGAGCAGTTCGGTTACCGGCAGGAACTGCGTCGCGGGATCGGACTGGCCGACCTGGTGTTCTACGGCCTGATCTTCATGGTGCCCATCGCCCCGTTCGCGATCTTCGGCTCGGTCTACTTCGCCTCGGGCGGCATGCCGGTCCTGGCCTACCTCGTCGGGATGGTCGCGCTGCTGTTCACCGCGGCCTCCTACGCGCAGATGGTCAAGGCGTTCCCGCTCTCCGGCTCGGTCTACAACTACGCCGGCCGGGGCATCGCCCCGCCGGTCGGCTTCATGACCGGATGGGCGATCCTGCTCGACTACGTCCTGGCCCCCTGCCTGCTGTACCTGGTCGCGTCGATCGCCATGAACTCCACCGTGCCGCAGGTGCCGGTGTGGGCGTGGCTGATCATCTTCGTGGCCGTCAACACGGTGATCAACCTGCGGGGCATCCGGATGACGGTGACGCTCACCAAGGTGATGATCGCCGCCGAGCTGGCCGTCCTGGCCCTGTTCCTCGTGATCGGCGTCTGGGCCCTCCTGCAGGGCAGAGGCCGGGAGTTCAGCTTCTCACCGCTGTTCAACCCGGACACCTTCTCCTGGTCGGTGGTGTTCGGCGCGGTCTCCGTCGCGGTCCTGTCCTTCCTCGGGTTCGACGGGGTCAGCATGCTGGTCGAGGAGTCGACCGGCGGCTCCGCCCAGGTCGGCAGGGCGATGCGTCTGGCCCTGATCCTGGCGGGCGCGCTGTTCATCGCCCAGGTCTGGGTCGCCGCCCTGCTGGTGCCCGATCCCGGCGGCCTGCTGGCCCACCCCTCAGACACCGCGTTCTACGACGCGGCCGCCGTCGCCGGCGGTGACACGCTCTCGCGCATCGCGTCGACCGCGACCGCGATCTCCTGGGGGCTGGCCAACACCCTGGTCGCCCAGGTCGCCGTCTCCCGCCTGCTCTACGCGATGGCGCGCGACCGGCAGCTCCCGTCCTTCCTGGCCAAGGTGTCCGTCAAGCACTCCGTGCCGACCAACGCGATCCTGCTCGTCGCCGCGCTGTCCATCGGGCTCGGGGGGTGGATGTCCACCCAGAAGGACGGCGTCAGCCTGCTGGGAAGCCTGATCAACATGGGCGCGCTGGTCGCCTTCGTGGTCCTGCACGTGTCCGTCATCGTGCACTACACGATCCGCGGGCGGTCGGCCGACCGCTTGTCACACCTGATCATGCCGCTGATCGGGATGGCGATCCTCATCTTCGTCGTGATCAACGCCAACGTCATGGCGCAGACGGTCGGCCTGATCTGGCTCGGCCTCGGCGCCCTGGTCCTGGCCGGCCTGTACGCCGCGGGACGCTGGCCCGCCCTGCCGGACCTCACCGTTCCCGAGAGATCGGCGTGAACGGCACCGTACGGAGCACACGGGAGCCACCCGCCCGGCCGCACGGGTCCTGCCTCGTCATCGTGAGGGGCACGCCTCCACCGTCCGCCAGATCGGGATGCCCGCAGCAAAGGACACCTTCGCCGCCATGAACCGGTTGCCGCTCCCCCAGGAGCTGTACCTCATCGCCCACGAGCCGTCCGGCAAGCCGCTGGTCCACCAATCCTCGATGGCCCTGGGGCTGGCCGGGGCCGCACTGCTCGAACTGGCCCTGAGCGACCGCGTCACCATCGCCCGGGGCCGGGGCATCGTCGCCGACGGCACTCCCGTCGGCGACGCGGTCGCGGACGGCCTTCTGCCCCTGATCCTGCGCGATCGCTTCGGCGGGGACGTCAAGTCCTGGATCAAGAAGGCGGCTGGGGACGTCTACGACCGCACACGCGGGAGCCTGATCACCGCGGGCGTCCTCACCCAGGTGACCAAACGCCGCATGGGCGTGCTCTCGCAGACCCGCCACGAGCTCGCCGACATGGCGTGGGTCGTGCGGGCGTGCTCCGGGGTGCGCTCGGCCGTCGAGGGCAGGGAGCAGCCGGACGCGCGGTGCGCCGCGCTGTGCGGCCTGGTCGGCGTGCTGAAGGTGGACGCGGCGCTCTATCTCGGCCGGCCGTCGAGCCAGCTCGTCGGCCGCCTGCGCGCCATCGCGGGCGAGAACTCCCCCGTGGTCCAGGAGGTTGTCGGCATCGTCGAGACGCTCATCAACGAGGCCGCCATCGCCGTGTACCGCTGACCGCGCGCACGTCTCCGGCCGGGGCTCGCACGAGGCGGGAGAGGTCGCCACCTCCGCCCCTCCAGCGCCTTTCCCATCCCTTTTCCCGTCCTCAGCAGGCTTCCCTCCCTGCTTCTTCCGGCGGGTAACGCCCCGATGATCTTACTAGCGGTCCTCTAGGGAGCCGCTAGGGGCGTGCCGAATGCTGGTCGCGTGATGCACGACGATGGCGTCGACTGCGGGGGTGCAGGCACAAGCCGTCCGCGTGTCGGCACGGTACTGGTGTTCGCGGCCGCCTGCACGGCGGTGATCGTGTGGGCGCTGGAGGAAAGGGCACTGTACCTGCCGGTCGGCTCAGTACAGGCGACCATGCCGATGGGCGGCCACGGGCACGGAGTGAATCTGCGGCTGCCCGCGCCGAACGGCGGCCCTGTCCCGAACCGGCTGGCCCTGGCACTGCTGAGCCTGCTCCAGACGGTGATCGGGGTCGCGTTGGCCGCCCGTGGCGTCCGGTGGCTGCGTGCGAGGGCCGGGCGAGATCTGCAGAGCCTGGCGCCCCGCCTGCTCTTCGCCCTGTTCGCCGCGGCGGTCGCGGCGACGGTCACGATCCCGACCGCCAACCTGGCGCTGGGCTCGGCGATCTCCTCCGTCACCACGCTGCTCGAGGCCATGACGGTACTGCAGTACGCCTTCGTGCTCGCGGTCGCCGGGGTGACGCTGCTCGGCGTCCCCTAGGGCAGCCGCGAATCCAGGAGAAGGGATTTGGATGCTCAATCGAAGAGACACTCTCAAACTGGGAGCGATCGCCGGGGCCGGGCTGCTGCTGCCCGTCAGCCGGCTTTCCTCGGCCCTGGCCGAGGCGACGGCCCTCGCGCCGTTCACACAGCCGTTACCGATTCCGCCGGTGCTCGCCCCGACGTCCACGAGCTCGGTCGCCGACTTCTACGAGATGACGATCGCGCCGACCACCGCCAACATCCTGCCCGGGCTGAGCACGCCGGTGCTCACGTTCAACGGCAGTTTCCCCGGGCCGACGATCAAGGCACGGCGGGGCCGCCCGGTGCAGCTGAAGGTGACCAACACCATGAGCACCCCCTCGTCGGTGCACCTGCACGGCGCGAACGTGCGGCCAGCCAGTGACGGCCACCCGGTCGACCTGATCCAGCCGGGTGCGAGCAAGACCTACCTCTATCCGAACCAGCAGCCGGCCGCCACGCTGTGGTACCACGACCACGCCCACCACATCGAGGCCGAGCAGGTCTACCGGGGGCTCGCGGGTCTCTACCTGATCGGCGACCAGAACACGGACTCGCTCCAGCTGCCCTCAGACGAATACGACATCCCCCTTCTCATACGCGACGCCTCATTCGACGAGCAGGGGCGTCTGCTGTTCACCCTGGACGGCTTCGCCAGCCGTACGGTGGTGCTGGTGAACGGCGCGCAGCAGCCGTACCTGAGCGTGCGCCGCCGCAAGTACCGGCTGCGGCTGATCAACGCGGCCAACTCGCGCCCGATCAAGCTGACGCTGAGCGACGGCGGGCAGTTCGTCCGCATCGCCTCGGACGGCGGCCTGCTGGAACACCCGGTCACGGGGGCCGAGATCGAGCTGTGGCCCGCCGAGCGGGCCGAGGTGGTCGTCGACTTCAGCACCAGGCAGACCGGCGACACAGTGATCCTGGAGAACATCTTCAACGGGCCGAACACGCCCGGCAGGCAGCTGCTGCAGTTCCAGGTCGCCGAATCGGCGCCCGACAACAGCCAGGTCCCCAACAACCTGAGCGTCCACCCGGTTTTCGGCCAGCCGATCATCACCCGGACGATCAACCTGGGCCGGGACCCGACGAACACCTTCTACGCGATCAACGGCCTGCCGTACGACCCGAACCGGATCGACTTCCAGTGCAAGCAGGGCAGCACGGAGCTGTGGGTGGTCAACAACACCGACGGCCAGTACAACTTCCCCCACTCGATGCACATCCACCTGGTGCAGTTCCGCGTGCTGGACCGCAACGGCGTCGCCGTCGGTCCCGAGGAGGCCTACCCGAAGGACACCGTGCGCATCCCTGCGGGACAGACCGTGCGCATCCTCGTGCGCTTCTCGAGTCCCTTCACCGGCGTCTATCCCTACCACTGCCATTTCCTCGACCACTCGTCGGCGCACATGATGGCCCAGCTGGAGATCGTCCCCTGAACGCCTCCGCCGCAAGAAGGCTTCTGATCACGGTCGCCGCGGCGCCCGCCGCGCTCGTCCCGGCCCTGTACGCCGGACGCGCGGCGGCACCGCCCCCCGTGGCGGGCCTGCCCGACGAGGGCCCGTTCACCCGCTGGGGCCTCCCGCTGGCGAAGCTGGCCATGGACGGCGCCGCCGTGCTCACGGTCGGCGCACTGCTGATGGCCGTCGTCCTGCTGCCCAACAGCGACGGCAAGCTCGGCGCGGCCGCCCGCCGCTGGGTGGGCGTGGCGTCGGGGGCGGCCTTCTGCTGGGCCCTCGCCGCCGCGGCCACCCTGCTGTTCAGGGTGTCGACGGCCCTCGGCACGCCGGTGACCGAGATGTTCGGTGGCGGGCCCGCCGAGCTGGCCGGCCTCGTCGTCGGCAGCCCGTGGGGCGTCGGCCTCGCCGTGGTCGTCGCCCTCACGGCCGTCGCCGGGCTGCTGGCCCGCCGGACGGTGACCGCCGGGGGCGGCGCCCTGCTGCTGACGCTTGCCCTGACCGCCCTCCTGCCGCCCGCGCTGACCGGCCACGCCGCCTCCTCCCCCGACCACGACCTGGCCAGTACCGCGGTCGCCCTGCACCTGATGGCCTTATCGGTCTGGGTCGGCGGCCTCGCCGTGCTGTGCTGGCACACCCTCGGCGGGTGGCCGGAGCCTGCGACCGCCGCGGAGCGCTTCAGCCGGGCCGCGCTGTGGTGCTACCTGGCGGTGGCCCTGTCGGGGCTGTTCGCCGCCATGGCCAGGCTGTCCTCGCCCGCCGAGCTGGTCACGGAGCCGTACGGCCTGCTCGTCCTGGTCAAGTGCGCGCTGCTGGCGGTGCTGGGCCTGTTCGGTCATCTGCACCGCCGTCGCACGCTTCCCCTGCTGAACAGGGGGGAGAGCGGCGCGTTCGCGCGTCTGGCGGGCGGTGAGGTGGCATTGATGTGCGCCACGGTCGGCGTCGCCGTCGCGCTGTCCGAGTCTCCCCCTCCGGACATCCCCCTACCCGCCGACCCCGTGGCGCGGTCCGTCGGCTTCCCGATCCCCCCGCCGATCTCACTGGACGGCGTCGCGCTGTTGTGGCGCTTCGACCTGCCGATGAGCGTGGTCGCCGCGGTACTCGCCGGGATGTACGGGGCCGGGCTGTGGCGGTCGCACCGCGCCGGCCTCCGGTGGCCCGTGGGAAGGAGCGCGGCCTGGTTCGCCGGGATCCTGCTGCTGGTCGTCGTCACCCAGGGCGGGGTGGCCAGGTACGCGCGCGTGATGTTCAGCATGCACCTGGTCCAGAACATGACGCTGGCCGCGCCGGTCGCGTTCCTCCTCGTTCTCGGTGCCCCGGTCACCCTGGCACTGCGTGTGCTCAGGCCCGCCGCGATCCCCGGCGACCGGGGGCCGCGCGAGTGGCTGACGGTGTTCCTGGGCAGCCGTGCCGTGCTCCTGGCGAGCCGTCTCCGGACGGCCGCCGCACTCTGCCTCGCCGCCGTCTACGTGCCCTATGCCACCCCGCTGTACGAGACGGTGATGGAGCTTCCTCTCGGCCATCTGGCGATGGGCCTGTGCTATCTGCTGTTCGGGGCTCTGTGCTTCGGTGGGCTCTTCGGGCTGCCACCCTCCCGGGAACCGTCCGGGCAGGACGGCTCCCGGGAACCATCGGACGCCGTCGGCGTCCGCGGGGCTCACTCCTCCAGTTCCAGCCGCACACCGTACTCGGTCATCCAGAAGTCGAACTCGACGAGCCGTTCGAGGACCGCCCGCGCGCCCCACGGACCGCCGATCCTGTAGGCCCCCTCGGGGCGGGCGAGCAACGCACGTATCCGCTCGGCGGGCACCAGCCGCAGCACCGGGGAGCCCGCCGCGCAGAGCTTCTCCACCCGCGTCCGCAGCGCCAGCTCGTACTTGCCGTCCTGTGTCGAGGGATACGGATTCTTCTTTCTGACCAGCACCGACTCGGGCAGGACGCCCCGCATGGCCGCGCGCAGCAGGCTCTTCTCCCGGCCGTCGAAGTTCTTCATCGACCAGGGCGTGTTGAAGACGTACTCAACCAGCCTGTGGTCGCAGAACGGCACCCGGACCTCGAGCCCCGCCGCCATGCTGATCCGGTCCTTCCTGTCCAGCAGGAAGTTCTCCCAGCGCGTGAGGTTGAGATAGCTCACCTCACGCATCCGGGCCTCGGCCCCGTCCTCGCCGGGGAGCCTCGGCACCTCGTCGAGCGCCTCGGCGTAGCGGCGAGCGATGTAGTCGCCCAGCCCGAGACGGTCCCACAGGCCCGCCTCACGAAGTGCGCCGATCCCGCCCGCCTTCTCGAAGGGGTGGTGCCAGGGGAAGGTGCCTCCGTGCACGGCCTCCCTGTCGTGGAACCAGGTGTAGCCGCCGAACAGCTCGTCGGCCGCCTCTCCGGAGAGGGCGACCGTCACCCGCTCCTTGATCGCCCGGCACAGCAGGTAGAGGGAGTACTCCATGTCCCCGGTCGAGACGGGCAGGTCCTGTGCCCGCAGTGTGGCCTCACGCGTCCGCTCGTCCAGAATGTCGTGGTTGTCGAGCAGGACGTGCACGTGCTCCGCACCGACGTGCGCGGCGACCTCGATGGCGAAGGGGGTGTCGGGGTCCTCCCACTGCACGTTGGCCTTGAACCGCTCGTCGTGGCCGACGAAGTCGACGGAGAAGGCGGGCAGCGGCTCGGCGAACTCGCCGCGTCCCGCCGCCAGGGCGGTCACCGCGCTCGAGTCCAGGCCGCCGGAGAGCAGCGCGCCGACCGGGACGTCGGCGAAGAGCTGACGGTTGACGATGTCCTCAAGCAGCTCGCGAACGGTCCTGACCGTGGTGTCGACGTCGTCGGTGTGCTCCCGGCTCTCCAGCCGCCAGTACGTCCGCTTGCTCAGCCCCGTGCGGGACACCCGGACCACGGAGCCGGGGCGCACCTCGTACATGCCGCGGAAGACGGCGTGCTCGGGTGTCTTGACGATGGTGAACATCTCGCGCAGCCCGTCGAGGTCCACCACGGCCTCTGCCTCGGGATGGGCGAGTATCGCCTTCGGCTCGGACCCGAACAGCACCCCGTCAGGCAGGGGGTAGTAGTAGAGCGGCTTGATCCCGATCCGGTCGCGCACCAGCAGCAGTTCCTCGGTGCGCGTGTCCCAGATGGCGAAGGCGTACATCCCGTTGAGGTGGTCGACGAAGTCCTCGCCCCATTCGAGGTAGGCTCGCAGCACCACCTCGGTGTCGCTCTCGGTGCGGAAGGCATGGCCCAGGGTCCGCAGCTCGTCCCGCAGCTCCCTGAAGTTGTAGATCTCGCCGCTGTAGGTGATGGCGGCCTGCGGCGTGCCCTCCTCCTCGTCCTCGGAGAGCATGGGTTGCGCGCCGCCCTCCAGGTCGATGACCGACAGGCGGCGGTGGCCGAGCATCGCGTGCGGCGCCGTCCACATGCCCGACGCGTCAGGTCCTCTGAGGGCCATGGTCAGCGTCATGGCGGATAGCGTCTCGGCCGCCCCCGGGTCTTCGGTGAGGTCGCGCCGGTACCCCACCCATCCCGTGATTCCACACATCTGCGTTCGTTCCCTCCCCGCCGGGTCAGCGCCCGGCCAGTTCCACTACGGTCTCCAGCACCTCGGTCGGCAAGGGCTGCGCCTGGATCTCCGCGGCGAGTTCGCGTGCCCTGTTGGTGTAGGAGGGGTTGTCGAGCAGTTCGCGGCAGCGGGAGACGACCTCCTCGACACCGTCCTCCTCACCCGGTGTGAGCATGAGCGCCGCGCCGTAGTCGGTGAGCCGCTCGGAGGGGCCGATGGAGGCGGCCATGTTCGGCATCAGGAGCTGGGGGACTCCCATGCTCATGCCCATCAGCGAGGTGCCGCCGCCCGCGTGGTGCACGAACAGGTCACAGGTCGGGCCGATGACGTTCAGCGGCATCCAACCCGCCCGCACCCTGTCCAGCCCGGCGGCGGCGTCCGCCGCGACCTCGTCGGGCGTCGCGATCACGATCTCCACGTCCAGCTTGGCGACCTTCTCGGCCAGGCCGCGCAGGAAGTCGAGGTACTGTTCGCGGTTCACCCGGGCACCGGCGGTCACCATGACGCGGCGGCGATCGCCCTTGGTGTACATCCACGGCTCCAGCCTGCGCTGCGGAGCGCAGGGGATGTAGCGCATCTGCTGGGCGGGTCCCGCGCCGGGCGGGCGCAGGCTCGGCGGGCACAGCTCGACGAACAGGTCGGGGTCGGGCAGCCCGCCGAGCCCAAGCCCGGCCAGTTCGAGGGCCAGCTCCTGCTCGGCTCCGCGGTCGGACTCCGGCGGCTCGCCGGAGTCCCAGGTGTGGCGTACCCACGGCACGCCCAGGTACCGGGCGAACAGCGCGGCGCCGAAGCTGAGCATGCCGCCCACGACGACGTCCGGACGCCAGCTCTCGGCCAGCCGCAGCAGCGCGGGCTGGCTGGCGGCCGCCAGCCTGCCGAAACCGCGGCCGATGAAGGCCATGTGCTCCACCGGGTCGGTCGGCCATTCCAGCGGCTCACCGTCGCGGTTCTTCGCCAGGAAGTCCAGCATTCCCAAGAACGTCACCGGCACGGCCGGCAGGCCGAAGCCCGCCACGACCGGCATCATGGCCTCGGTCGACGCCACGAAGGTCTCATGACCGGCGTTGCGGGCCGCAGTGGCCAGGGGGATGAGCGCGAAAACGGTCGCCGGACTTCCACCGGCGAGGAACAGGATTCTCATACGGGGAAGCTATGCGTCGTGCCTCGGGACCTCTTAGAGGGCGAACAGAGCCGCAGGTGGAGAATTGGGGGGTGCGTGGCGGGAATCGGCCCGTACGGCGTGATAGGCGGTCAGCGGGCGAGGGGCTGGGGGGTCAGTTCCAGCTCCGTGTCGGCCGACAGTATCGCCGTGTGCAGCCGCCGTACGGGAAGCGACGGGCCGATGCCGAGCTCCTCGGCGAGCGTCTGGCGCAGCCGGGTGAAGATCTCCAGCGCCTGCGCCTGCCGTCCCGACCGGTACAGCGCCAGCATGTACTGGGCCTGCAGCTTCTCGTTGAGCGGATGCTGCACCGCTATGACGCACAGCTCGCTGAGAATGTCCTGGTGGTAGCCCAGCCGCAGCTCAGCCTCGAAGCACTGTTCAAGGGCCGCGATCCTGGCCTCCTCCAGGCTGTCGGCATGAGCGCGCAGATGAAGGCCGGTGTGCACGTCGCTGAGCGCGGGGCCGCGCCATTCTGCCAGGGCCTTGCGCAGATGGCCCACGACCTCCACGTCATTCTGCCGTCGTGCGGCTTCGCGTCCCGCTCGCGCCCATAGTTCAAATTCTGTTAAATCGAGGGAGTGCGGCGGGACGGTAAGGTGGTAGCCGCGCTTTCCCGTGACCAGTTGCTTGTGCGCCTTGGCGACCGAACCCACTTGCGGTGACACAGCGAGTGATTTCCGGATCTGAAGTATGTAGGTTTGCAACGTAGGTATCACCGTACGTGGCGGGTCCGTCGCCCATAGCTCTTCAATGCAGGCATCCATCGATACAAATCGGTTAGCATTCACCAGAAGCAGCGATAGCAGCTGACGCTGCTTGGGGGCGCTGGGCAGGCAGTTCACCCCATTGTCGTGCATCACCAGAGCACCGAGCACTCCGAAGCGCATGGTACCTCCACGGACGTCATTTACCGGATGGCGACCCCGTAGTGCGGTGAGCGCTATCAGCCCGTCTTTGCTAAGTGTGCACCAGAGAAGTCCTTGCTGGGTCTCGCTTTTTTGGGCTTTCTATGCCTACGCGATGACGGCATCCGGCCAGGGACCCGTCCAGGATGACATGTACCCATTGACACCTCGTTGATTTCTTGTTTATCAATGAAGGCGGCGCCGAGCCGGACGGCAACTTCGGGTCGAGCACAGCGCGGGCTTGATCATGGGACGACATCACGTGGACCGCGCGGTCCTGGCCTCGGCATCGGATCACAGAAAGACGGGTGCGACGTTATCCACAATTCAGAAGCCATTTAGGGGGATGCGGGTGCAGTTCCGTTGTCTAGGACACGTGGGCTTCCGTGCGGGAGCTGGATGGTGCCCGGTACCGGGTTCCCGGCCTCGGACCCTGCTCGCCCTGCTCATGATGAAAGCCGGCCAGCTGGTCACGACCGAGCGGCTCATCGCCGAGTTGTGGCCGGACGATCCGCCGACCTCCGCGACCGCGCTGATCCGGGGTTACGTACTGCAGCTGCGCAGGGCGCTCGGCGACGGCGGGCGGGAGGTCGTCATAACCCGTACGGCGGGCTACGAGCTGGTCTCCCCCACCGAGCCCACCGACGCGACGCGCTTCGAGAACCTGGCCGCGCAGGGGCTGGCCATGCTCAACCACGGCAAGCTGGGAGAGGCCGAGACCTTGCTGGCCGAGGCTCTCTCGCTCTGGCGCGGAGCTCCGTTCCTGGACGTGCCGCCGACGCCGGCGCTCGGCGCGGAGGCGAGCAGGCTCGCGGAGAGCAGGCTGCTGGCCGCCGAGGCCCACGTCGAGGTGCGCATCCGCCTGGGCAGGCACGCCGAGGTGCTGAGCGACCTGCGCGTCGTGCTCAGCGAGCATCCCCTGAGAGAGGGGATGTGGGCCCAGCTCATGCGGGCGCTCTACGCCGCGGGTCACCGCGCCGACGCGCTGGAGGCGTACCGGCGGGCGCGTGAGGTGCTGGCCAGGGAGCTGGGCCTTGAGCCCGGCAGCAGACTCCGGGCCCTGCAGCAGATGATCCTCACCGACACCACGCCGCCTCCGGGTGACAGGACGGCCTCCGTCAACGGAACGGCCTCCGTGAACGGGACGGCCTCCGTGAACGGGACGGCCCGGCGGGACGACCGCGAAGACGAGAGGTCGAACACCCTGCCAAACGAGCTCTTCCGCGGTGTCGGCGCCTTCGCGGGCAGGAAGACGGACCTGGCCAAGATCGAGAAGCTGCTGCTCGACACCGACGGCTCCCGGGTCGTGGTGATCGACGGAGTGGGCGGCGTCGGTAAGTCGGAGCTGGCGATCCACCTCGCGCATCAGCTGGCGGACCGCTTCCCCGACGGTCTGGCCTATGTCGACCTGCAGGGCACGGGAGGCGCGTCCCAGCCGCCCGCGCCGGGCGAGACGCTTGGACGGATGCTCCGCTCGCTGGGCGTCTCCCCCCTCGCCGTGCCCGGCGACGTGGCCGAGGCATCGGCCCGTTTCCGGTCCATCACCGCCAACCGCCGCATGCTGTTCGTGCTGGACAACGCCTGGACGGAAACGCAGGTCCGCACCTTGCTGCCCGCCAGGTCCTGTGCCGTGCTTGTGACGAGCCGCCGCGCGCTGCCGATGCTCGGAGGCGCCGGCCACCACCTGGAGGCCATGTCCGAGGAGGATTCGCTGGCCCTGCTGGCCAGGGTGGTCACGCGCAACCGCATGGCCGCCGAGCAGGAGGAGGCGCTGCGCATCGTCCGGCTGTGCGGCAGGCTGCCGCTGGCACTGCGCATCGCGGCGGCCCGGCTGGCGCACCGGCCGAGCTGGCCGCTGCGTTTCCTCGCCGACAAGCTGGAGAGCGAGCAGCACCGCCTCGACGAACTGAAGATCCATGATCTGGCGGTGCGGACCAGCTTCGCCATCAGCTCCCAGGACCTGGAGAGCACCCCCTCGGGACGCGAGCCGGTTCACGTGTTCCGCTTCCTCGGGGTTCCGCGCTGGTCGGTCGTCACCGTCCCCCTCGCCGCCGCGCTCACCGGCCTGCCCCAGCGCCGCTGCGAGGAGGCCCTTGAGAGCCTGTTCGACGCCCGCCTGCTGGAGTCGCCGCATCCCCGCCGCTACCAGATACACAACCTCATACAGCTGTTCGCCCGCGAGCAGGCCACCCTGCACCTGACCAAGGCCGAGCGGGACGAGGCGCTGCTGCGCGTGATGAACTACTACGTCGCCGCGGGACTGCGCGTCACCACACTGCTCGACCAGCTCAACGTCCGGTGGCTCAGCGAGGAGGAGCGCAGGTCTCCCGCGGGCGGGGCCGAGTTCGCCGCAGGTCTCCACGCCGAGCTGGACTCCCCCACCAAGGCGATCGACTGGCTCGACGTGCATCGCGCCAACATCGTGGCCACCGTCCGGCAGGCCGCCGCGATTCCCGGCGCGCACGAACGCATGGCCATCCGCCTGGCCGCCGTGATCTCCGGGCCGCTCCGGGTCCGCGGCTACCTGCAGGACTGCTGCGTGCTCAGCGAGATCGTCCTGGCCCTGTCCGGGCGCGTCGGCGACGTCAGGGCGCAGGCGCGGGCGCATCTGACCCTGGCCTGCTGCCACAGCCTGATCGAGCGCGACGAGCGGATGTTCGCGCACATCCACCGGGCCTTCGACATCTATCGCACGACGAACGACCTCGGCGGCCAGGCCAGAGCCCTGTACGAGACAGGCGCTCAGTTGGCGCGGCGGGGCGAGATCACCAAGGCGGCCGACCATTTCGAACGCAGCCTGAGCCTCCTGCGGCCTCTGGAGGAGCGCCACGACGAGGTGCTCGTCCTGCACCAGCTCGGCCTGCTCGAGGAGCGGCAGGGACACAGCGACCGGGCCGCGGAGCACTTCCGTCACGGCGCCACCCTGGCCCAGGCTCTCGGCTACCGGCACGGGGAGTACTACCAGCTGGCCAGCCTCGCCAGAATCCACTCGGAGGCGGGCGAGCACAGCCCGGCCGCCTGCTACTACAGCCGGGCGCTCGCGTGCGCCAGGGAGGTGGGCGAGTGGCACGGTGAGGCCGGCTTGCTGTGGGACATGGCCCAGAGCCTCGAACAGCTCGGCTGGCCGGAGCGCGCCCAGGACAGCCGTCACCAGGCGCTGGACGTCCTGGCGCGGATGGGAGCCCTCGCTTCGGGACAGGTGGAGGTCCTGCGGAAGTCCACCTGCCCGCCCACCCCCGTCCCGCTCAGGAACGGGTACGGGACGTCGGTTTCCGGCAGGGGCATGCTGATGACCGAGGACACCTGGCTGCCCGAGGACGCCTGTGTCTGACCTGACCTGCCCTGCTCGGAGTGGCCTCAGTGATCCTCTAGCGTGACGCGGAGCTTCCTTTAGCGGCGTGCCGAATCCTGATCCTGCCTACCTGTGACCGAACAGGAAAGGAGGCAGGTGATCATGTTTCAACGGATCGAGGATTTCCACGACTGGCTGGGGGAACAGGAGCGCAGCCACTCGTTCCGCGTACGGCTCGCCCCCCTGGACGAGCTGGCCGGCTGGTCGTCCCATCCCGAGCTCGGCACGATCAGGCACAGCAGCGGCCGTTTCTTCTCCATCGACGGGCTGACCGTCGGCACCGGCCACGGGCCGACCAGGTCGTGGGCGCAGCCGATCATCGTCCAGCCTGAGTCGGGAATCCTGGGAATCCTGGTCAAGAGGTTCGGCGGTGTGCCCCACTTCCTGCTCCAGGCCAAGATGGAGCCGGGCAATGTCCGCCCGGTCCAGCTGTCGCCGACCGTGCAAGCCACCAGGAGCAACTACACCCGGGTCCACGGCGGCAAGCCGGTGCCATATCTGGAGTACTTCCAGGCTCCCCGCCAGGGCCGGATGATCGCGGACGTCCTGCAGTCCGAGCAGGGCTCATGGTTCCTGCACAAACGCAACCGCAACATGCTCGTCGAGGTGACCGGCGACGTCCCCGTGCTTCCCGGGTTCTGCTGGCTGACCGGCGACCAGATCGGCGAGCTGATGCTCATCGACAACCTGATCAACATGGACACGCGAACCGTGCTGTCCGGATTCCCGTCCCCCAAGAGGCAGGAGCCGTCGCCCGGAGACGACGCCGCCGCGATGAGCTGGTTCACCGAGGCCAAGGAGCGTCGCACGCTCACTCGCAAGCAGATCCCGCTCAACGAGGTCAAGGGCTGGCTGCGCTCGCCCGAACGCATCAGCCATGAGCTGGACCGGTACTTCTCCGTCATCGGGGTGACCGTCGAGATCGACAACCGCGAGGTCACCGGCTGGGACCAGCCCATGATCGCCCCGTGCGAGCGGGGGATCGTCGCCTTCCTGGCTCGGCGCGCCCCGTCCGCCGGAGGCACGCAGGACGACGGCGAGCTGCAGCTACTGGTCCAGGTGGAGACCCAGGCGGGCACCCTCGACGTGGTCGAGATCGCCCCGACCGTCCAGTGCGCGCCGGGCAACTACGACGCCGACCGCAAGCCGCCCTTCCTGGACCACGTGCTGTCGGCCCCGGCCTCCCGGAGACTGCTGGACGTCGTGTACTCGGAGGAGGGCGGGCGCCTCTACCACGCGGAGAACCGCTATCTCATCGTCGAGGTCGGCGACGACTTCCCGGACCACGCCGGCGAGGACTTCCTCTGGATGGACGCCGAGAGGCTGGCCGGGTTCGGGCACTACGGCAATCACGTCAACGTCGAGGCGCGCAGCCTCATGGCCTGCCTGCGTTTCCTCGACCTGTCCCGGAAAGGTGGAACGCGCAGATGACCATGTACGTGTGGGACTACCGCCAGGAGTACGAGAACGAGCGGGAGGAGATCCTCGACGCGGTGGACACCGTCTTCCGCTCGGGCCAGCTCATACTCGGTGAGAGCGTGCGGAGCTTCGAGCGGGAGTATGCGGCCTACCATGGCGTCGACGCCTGTGTGAGCTGCGACAACGGCACCAACGCCATCGTGCTGGGGCTGCGCGCGCTCGGTGTCCGCCCGGGCGACGAGGTCATCACCGTCTCCAATACCGCCGCGCCCACGATCGTGGCGATCGACCAGGTCGGCGCGACCCCGGTCTTCGTCGACATCTGCCCGCGGACCTACCTGATGGACACCGACCAGGTCGCCTCGGCAATCACCGAGCGCACCTCCTGCCTCCTGCCCGTCCACCTCTACGGGCAGTGCGTCGATATGGCGCCGCTGGAGGAACTGGCCCGCGAACACGGCCTGGCCATCTTCGAGGACTGCGCCCAGTCGCACGGGGCGCGGCACCACGGGCGCCTCGCGGGCACGATGGGCAAGGCCGCCGCCTTCTCGTTCTACCCCACGAAGGTGCTGGGCGCCTACGGCGACGGCGGCGCCACGATCACCTCCGACCCCGAGGTCGAGGCGAATCTGCGCAGGCTGCGCTACTACGGGATGGACAAGGAGTACTACGTCGTCACCACCCCCGGCCACAACAGCAGGCTGGACGAGGTGCACGCGGAGATCCTGCGGCGCAAGCTCCGCAGGTTCGACCGTTACCTGGCCGACCGTCGCCGCGTCGCCGCGCGATACGCCGAGGCGCTCTCCGACACCGAGCTGATCCTGCCCGAGATCGCCGAGGGCAACGACCACGTGTACTACCTCTACGTGGTCCGTCACCCGCGGCGCGACGAGATCATCGAGCGGATGAAGTCCTACGACGTCATGCTGAACGTCAGCTACCGGTGGCCGGTGCACACCATGACCGGGTTCGCCCACCTGGGGTACGGCCAGGGCTCGCTGCCGTACACCGAGAAGCTCGCCGACGAGATCTTCTCACTGCCCATGTACTCCTCGCTGTCCGCAGATCTCCAGGACAAGGTGATCAGCGCGCTGCGGGAGGTGCTGGCGACTCTATGAGCGCTCTGCCGACGGCCGTCCGCCGGGGGGAGAGAAGCCGGTCCAACTCCACGATCACGCTCGCGATCGTCCTGGTGGGGGTCTTCGCCGTCGCGATGTCCATCGCCGGGACGGGGATCGCGCTGCCACGGATCGGACTGGACCTGAACGCCTCCGGCGCGAGCCTGCAATGGGCCATCACCGCCTACAACCTGGCGCTGTCCGCCTTCACCCTGGTCTGCGGCTCGCTCGCGGACCTGTTCGGCCGCCGCCGCACGTTCGTGGCGGCCACCCTGCTGTTCACCTGCGGGTCGCTGCTGACCGCAGCGGCCCAGAACATCCTGCTGCTCGACGCGGCACGCGCGCTGTCCGGGATCGGTGCGGGCGGCGTCATGGCGTGCGGCGGCGCGCTGCTCGCCGCCGCCTTCGAGGACACCGCGCGCACGCGGGCGTTCGCCGCCATGGGCATGGCGGGCGGCACGGGCGTCGTGGCCGGCCCCTTCCTGGCCGGCTGGCTGGTCACCCAGCTGGGCTGGCGGCCGAGTTTCCTGGTGTTCGTACTGGTCGGTGCGGTGATCCTGGCAGGCAGCGTCTTCGCTCCCGAGTCCAGGGCCGCCGAGCGGCCCAGCGTCGACCGGCCCGGGGTGATCACCTTCGTCGCCGGTCTCGGTTCGCTGATGTACGGCCTCATCCAGCTGCCCCTAGGAGGCTGGGGCGGACCCGCGGGCCTCGCCGCCGGAGCCGCGCTGCTGGTGATGTTCGTGGCGGTCGAGCGGCGCCGTACGCACCCGGTACTGGACCTGGCCATGATCAGGAACGCCCGCTTCATGGGATGGACCCTGGGGACCCTGTTCACCTCGGTCGGTTTCGTCGGCACCCTGGTCTATTTGCCGATCTACTTCCAGGGAGTCAACGGCGTCTCGGCCCGGGACGCGGGACTGACGATGCTGATGATGACCGCGCCGATCATGGCGGTGCCGATGTTCGGCGGCTGGCTGGTCAACCGGGGCGTCCCGGCGCGCGGCCTGATGACACTGGCCCTGCTGCTGGTGGCCGGCGGCAATGCCTGGCTCACCGTGCTGGCGCCGGGGGTCGGGGGCCTGTCGCTCCTGGGACCGCTGCTGACGGTGGGCGTCGGCATGGGCATCTCGTTCGGGATCACCGACGCGCAGGCGATGAACCATGTCGAGCCCACCCGGGTCGGCATGGCCGCGGGGTTCCTCAACACCGTCCGCAACAGCGGTGAGGCGCTCGTCATCGCCGTGTTCGGCACGCTCCTGGTCGCGCTGATCCAGGCGCGCGTCGGCTCGGCCGAGCTGGCCGGGCAGATCGCCGCGGGCGATCTCAGCGGCCCCGGCCAGGAACTGCACGCCCGCCAGTTCACCGAGTCCTGGCACGTCGTCCTGTGGTGCGTCGCGGGCATCTGCGCGGCCGCCGCGGCGCTCGTGCACACCCTGATCGGCCGGCCGCCGCGGCGTCCGGCGACGACACGAGCGGAGGAGCCGTCGGCCTCGAACGCGACCCCTTGACCTCAATATTTGTTGAGGCTACAGGCTAGGGAGAGTCCGGGATTTTTCCACTCCGAACAGGAGAAACATGCGGAAAAAGCCGATCTTCGTTCTTGTAGCCGTCCTGCTGTCCAGCGTCTCCCTGCCGATGACATTGACCGGCGCCTCCGTTGCACTGTCGGACATCGCCGCGGACCTGGGCGCGCAGCTCGCGCCCGTCCAGTGGGTGGTGAACGGCTACAACGCCACCTTCGCCAGCTTCATGCTGGCCGCCGGCTCGCTGGCGGACCTCGTGGGCAGGCGCCGGGTCTACGCATCCGGGGTCGCGGTGTTCGCCGTCACCGGCGTGCTGAGCATCGTCGCTACGAACATCGTGCTGCTCGACATCGTCCGCGCCATCGCGGGCGCGGGCGCGGCGGCCGCGGCGGCGAGCGGGGCCGCGCTACTGGCCTCCTCGTTCGAGGGCCCCGCCCGCGCCCGCGTCTTCGGCCTGTTCGGCACCACGCTCGGGGTGGGGCTCGCCTTCGGCCCCACCATCGCCGGACTGCTGATCAGCGCGTTCGGATGGCGCATGGTGTTCGGCCTGCCGGCCGCGGCGGCCCTCATCGTGCTCGCCATGGTGCCCCTGCTGCCCGAATCGCGGGACTCGACGGCACGCCGCATCGACACCGGGGGGGCCGTCACGTTCACCCTGTCCCTGCTGCTGCTGATCACCGGTTTCGTCGAGGGGCCCTCCCTCGGGTGGACCTCACCACTACCTCTGGCGGCGTTCGCCATTTCCGTGGTGCTCTTCGTGACGTTCGTCGGGATCGAACGGCGCAAGCCGGACCCGATGTTCGACCTGGGCCTGCTCTCCAGCCCGCGTTTCCTGGCCTTCTCCACGGCGGCGGCGACGATCCTCTGCGTGCTCATACCGTTGCTGATCTACCTGCCCTCCTACTTCACCCAGGTGCTGGAGATGAGCCCGCAACAGGCGGGCGCCATTCTGATCATGCTCACCGCCCCGACGCTCGTCCTGCCCTCGCTGAGCGGGCTGATCACCAAGTGGGTGCCGCCCGCGGCCATCGTCATCCTGTCGGTCGTCATGGTCGGCGTCGGCGCGGCCTGGCTGGCGCTGGCAGGGCCGAAAACCGGAACGCTCGGCCTCGCGGGGCCGCTGCTGACGATCGGGCTCGGCGTCGGCGCCTCGACCGGGCTGATCGACGGGGTGGCGATCAGCAGCGTCTCGGTCGACCGGGCCGGCACCGCCGCGGGCATGCTCAACACCGCGCGGCTGGCCAGCGAGACCGTCGCCATCGCGGTGTGCGGCGCCGTACTGGCCGCGACCACCGAAGGCCGGCTGACCGACCCAGGCTTCACCGAGGGGCTCCAGGTGGTGCTGTGGTCGATGGCGGGCCTCGCGCTGCTGTCCATGCTGCTGTGTGCGCTCATGCTGCGCGGTGGGCCCGCCGCACGGCAGCCGGCCGCGGAAAGCGTTTCCGCATAATTCAAAACTTCGAACGACCAGCCAGTCTGGGAATCCTCTAGAATTCCTTGAATACCTCCCGGGCGTCGTCGGGCATTGTGGTGACAGATCGCCGTAATGCCATTCGACTCGCCAAGCGAGAGGTAGCGATGAAAGCGCTGGTGCTTTCCGGAGGAAAGGGCACCCGGCTGCGGCCCTTCACTTATTCCATGGCCAAGCAGCTGGTGCCGGTGGCCAACAAGCCGGTATTGATCCATTGTTTGGAGAACATCCGCGACATCGGTGTGCGCGAGGTCGGCGTCGTGGTCGGCGACCACGCCGAGGAGATCGGCTCGGTGGTCGGCGACGGTTCCGGCCTCGGGCTGCGCATCACCTACATCCGCCAGGCCGAGCCCCTCGGCCTGGCGCACTGTGTCTCCGTCGCGGCCGACTTCCTCGGCGACGACGACTTCGTCATGTACCTCGGGGACAACGTCTTCGCCGAGGGGATCGAGGCCAGCGCGGCGACGTTCGCCGCGCGCAGGCCGGACGCCCAGGTCACCGTCGTCAAAGTTCCCGACGCACGGCAGTACGGGGTGGCCGAGGTAGATCGGGACGGGGTGGTCAGGGCCCTGGTGGAGAAGCCGCGCGAACCGCGCAGCGACCTGGCCGTCACCGGCGTCTACTTCTTCACCCCCGCGATCCACGAGGCGGTCCGCTCGATCCGCCCGAGCGCGCGCGGCGAGCTGGAGATCACCGACGCCTTGCAGTTCCTCGTGGAACGGGGCAGGACCGTCATCGCCCAGGAGCACACCGGCTTCTGGAAGGACACCGGCAGCATCGACGAACTCCTGGAGTGCAACCGAGTGCTGCTGGAGCGGCTCTCCGGCGACATCCGGGGCACGGTCGACGGGGAGAGCACCGTGCGCGGCACGGTCGTCATCGAGCCCGGCGCCGTAGTGACCCGCTCCCACCTGGTCGGCCCCCTGGTCATCGGGGCCGGGTCCCACGTCGGCGACAGCCGGATCGGTCCCGGCACCGCGCTGGGGCGCGACTGCGTCGTCCAGGACGCCGACATCGAGGAGTCCATCGTCCTGGAGGGCGCCCACGTGACGGGCGTCCCCCGGCTGCGCGGGTCGATCATCGGACGCTGGACCGACGTGCGGGCGGCGGGCCGGACAGAGGCCAACCACCTGATCATCGGTGACCACACGCGCGCCTGGGTCGCGGCATGAGGATCCTCGTCACCGGCGCCGCCGGATTCATCGGCTCGCACTACGTCCGCACGCTCCTGACGGGCGGGTACCCGGAGCACACGGACGCGCACGTGACCGTGCTGGACGCGCTGACGTACGCGGGCTCGACCAGGAACCTGCCCATCGGCCACCCCCGCCTGACCTTCGTCAAGGGCGACGTCCGTGACCGGCCACTGCTCGACCGGGTGCTTCCCGGCCACGACGCGGTCGTCCACATGGCCGCCGAGTCCCACGTCGACCGGTCGATCGCCGGACCCGCCGAGTTCGTGCGGACGAACGTCCTCGGCACCCAGGAGGTGCTCGACGCCGCGCTGCGGGCCGGGGTGCGCACCGTGGTCCAGGTCTCGACGGACGAGGTCTACGGCACGATCGAGTCGGGGTCGTGGACCGAACACGAGCCGCTGCTGCCCAACTCGCCCTACTCGGCGTCGAAGGCGTCCGCCGACCTGTTCGCCCGCGCCTACTGGCGCACGCACGGCCTCGACGTGCGCATCACGCGCTGCGCCAACAACTACGGCCCGTACCAGCATGTCGAGAAGCTGATTCCGCTGTTCGTCACCAACCTGCTCAGCGGGCGGCCCGTACCCCTGTACGGGGACGGGCTCAACCGGCGTGAGTGGCTGCACGTCGACGACCACTGCCGCGGCATCCACCTCGTGCTGACCCGCGGCAGGCCGGGAGAGGTCTACAACATCGGCGGCGGCGCGGAAATGTCCAACAGGGACATGACGGAAAAGCTTCTTGAGCTTTGCGGAGCAGACTGGCGAATGGTACGGAAAGTCGCCGACAGAAAAGGGCATGACATTCGCTACTCCCTGGACGACGGAAAAATCCGTACGGAGCTGGGATACGAGCCCCGGCATTCGATCGACCATGGTCTCCGCGAAGTCGTGGAATGGTATCGGGGAAATCCCGCCTGGTGGAAACCGCTTCAGGACAGGTGATCGCGTGACTATCAATGGCGGAATTCGCACCGAATCGTGGAGCTCGCTGCCGGCGCGGCACCAGCCGCGCTGGGAGGACCCCGAAGTCATCCAGCAGATCAGGGCCCAGCTCACCGAACTGCCGGTCCTGGTCTCCAGGCAGGAGGTGGGCGCGCTGTCCGGCCTGCTGGCCGAAGTGGCCCACGGCGAACGGCAGGTGCTCCAGGCCGGGGACTGCGCCGAGGATCCGGCGGAGTGCACCTCCGGCCACGTCACGCGCAAGGCGGCGCTGCTCGGCCGGCTGGCCGAGGTGATGCGAGCACGGTCGGGCAAACCGGTCCTGTGCGTCGGCCGGATCGCCGGGCAGTTCGGCAAGCCACGCTCCAACCCGACCGAGAACGTCGCGGGACAGGAGATCCCCGTCTATCTGGGCCACCTGGTGAACGGCCCGGAACCGGACCCCGAGCTGCGCCGCCCGGACCCCAAGCGCATCCTGGCGGGCTACTGGGCGGCGAGCGCCGCGATGGACGTGCTGCGCGACCGTAACACGCGGGCCCCCGAGTACGTCTGGACCAGTCACGAGGCACTGCTTCTCGACTACGAGCTGCCGATGGTGCGCCAGGCCGGGGACGAACTGTTCCTGTCCTCGACCCACTGGCCCTGGATCGGCGAGCGGACCCGTCAAGTGGGGGGAGCCCATGTCGACCTGCTCTCCGCGATGGCCAATCCGGTGGCGTGCAAGGTGGGGCCCGGCGCCACCGTCGAGGAACTGCTCGCCCTGTGCGAGCGGCTCGACCCGAACGGCGAGCCGGGACGGCTGACCTTCATCGCGCGCATGGGCGCCGACAAGGTCGCCGAGCGGCTCCCGGCCCTCGTCTCCGCCGTACGTGCCATCCGCCCCCTGTGCATCTGGCTGTGCGACCCGATGCACGGCAACACGATCACCGGTCCCGGCGGCCGGAAGACCCGACGCCTGGACAGCATGACGCGGGAGGTCACGGAGTTCCAGACCGTGGTCATCGGCGAGGGCGCCGTCGCGGGCGGGCTGCACCTGGAGGCCACCCCGGACGAGGTGACCGAATGCGTCTCCGACGAGGCCGGGATGAACAGCCTGCCCGACGCGTACACGAGCCTGTGCGATCCCCGGCTCAACGCGGAGCAGGCGGTCTCTGTCGTCTCCGCCTGGCACGGCTGACCCGGTCGTCCATACCGCTACCAGTCAGGAGCGAAATGAATCTGCGCGAGCACAAGGAAAGCGAAGGAAGCGCGGCACAAGTCGCCCTGGTCACCGGCGCCGCGGGAGGCATCGGCGAGGCGGTCGCCCGGCTCCTCGGCGAACACGGCGTCACCGTGGCCGCGGTCGACCGTGACGCGGAACGGCTGGACACCGCGGTCGAGAAGCTGCGCGGCGAGTCACAGCCCGTCACCGGCTACCCAGCGGACGTCACCTCCACGGCCGAGGTGCGGGCCACGGTCGACCGGATCGAGCGCGAGCTGGGGCCGATCGGCTACCTGGTCAACGCCGCCGGGATACTGCGCGCCGGCGAGGTGCTCTCCCTCAGCGACGAGGACTGGACGGAGACGTTCGCGGTCAACGCGACCGGGGTGTTCATCGTCTCCCGCGCGGTGGTCGCCAGGATGGTCTCCCGCGGGCGCGGGGCCGTGGTGACGGTCGCGTCCAACGTCGCGGGCACCGCCCGCTTCGGGATGGGCGCCTACTCCGCCTCGAAGGCCGCCGCGACCATATTCACCAAGTGCCTGGGACTGGAGACGGCCAGACACGGCATCAGGTGCAACCTCGTCGCCCCAGGGTCGACCGACACCCCGATGCTCAGGTCGCTCTGGGACGGCGGCGACGCGATCCGCGCCTCGCTCGACGGAAAACCCGAACTGTTCCGCGTCGGCATCCCGCTGGGAAAGCTCGCACTCCCCTCCGACGTCGCCGACGCCGTCTTCTTCCTGCTGTCCGACCAGGCCGCGCACATCACGATGCACGACCTCACGGTCGACGGCGGCGCCACCCTCGGCGTCTAGAGCATCCAGAACAGAGGTGACAGATGGGAATCCCCGAGATCCTTCCCTACCCGATGCCCGAGGCGGACAAGCTGCCCGCCAACACCGCCGACTGGCGACTGGACCCGGACCGCGCGGTCCTGCTGGTCCACGACATGCAGCGGTACTTCCTGCGGCCCTTCGCAGGGCGCTCCCCGCTGCCTGAGCTGGTCCGCAACGCCGCACTCATCCGGAGGCGCTGTGCCGAGCTCGGCGTCCCCGTCGCCTACACCGCGCAACCCGGCGGGATGACACCCGAGCAGCGCGGCCTGCTCAAGGACTTCTGGGGTCCGGGCATGACCGTCGCGCCCGAGCACCGGGAGGTCGTACCGGAGCTGACCCCCGAACCCTCCGACTGGATCCTGACCAAGTGGCGCTACAGTGCCTTCCACAAGACCGACCTGCTGGACCGCCTCCGTGACAGCGGCCGCGACCAGCTCATCTGCTGCGGGGTCTACGCCCACGTCGGGCTGCTGATGACGACGGTGGACGCGCTCACCTTCGACGTCAGGTCGTTTCTCGTCGCCGACGCGGTGGCCGACTTCTCCGCCGACCACCACCGGCTGGCGCTGGAGTACGCGGCCACCAGGTCCGCGGCCGTCGTCACGACCTCGGCCGTGCTGAGGGGGCTCGACGCGGCTCCCAAGACGGCGGGGAAGCCGACATGACCCCGGAGACGGCCGCCGCGCGGTCCCTGCTGCGACGCGTCACGGCTCCCGACCCACCGCCCTTCACCCTGCTCAACCGCCGTGACCCGGACGGCGGTGACGGGGTCGAGGTGCTCATCGGCGACGTCTCGTCCATCGCCTCCCTGGCCGACATCCCCCTTCCCACGGAACCGGCCGCGGGTGCCCGGCACGAGGTGTTCGTGCTCATCCCCTTCCGGCAAATCGCCGAGCGCGGCTTCGCCTGCGCCGACGACGGCACGCCGCTGACGGTGATGAGCATCGGGCAGCAAGGGCGTCTCACGGTCGGCGAGGCGCTGGAACAGCTCCCGGACGTGCCCGTCACCGTGGAGAACGCCCGTTTCGACGTGGACGACGACGCCTACGCGCGGCTGGTGCGCAAGGTCGTCCGAGATGAGATCGGGCGGGGCGAGGGCGCCAACTTCGTCATCAAGCGCTCGTTCGTCGCCGACATCCCCGGCTACTCGCCCACGGCCGCGCTGACCTTCTTCCGGCGGCTGCTGACCCTGGAGACGGGCACCCACTGGACGTTCGTCCACCACGCCCGCGGTCGAACCCTGGTGGGGGCGACCCCGGAACGGCACATCAGCGTGCGTGAGGGACTCGCGGTCATGAACCCGATCAGCGGCACCTACCGGTACCCGCCGTCCGGCCCCGACCTGGACGAGGTGGTCCGCTTCCTCGGCGACCAGAAGGAGACCGACGAGCTCTACATGGTGGTCGACGAGGAGCTGAAGATGATGTCGCGCGTGTGCGACGCGGGCGGGCGGCTCGTCGGTCCCCGGCTCAAGGAGATGGCCAGGCTCGCGCACACCGAGTACCTCATCGAGGGCCGCACCTCGCGCGCCGTACAGGACATCCTGCGCGAGACGATGTTCGCCCCGACCGTGACCGGCAGCCCGCTGGAGAACGCGTGCCGGGTGATCAGCCGGTACGAGCCGGGCGGCCGGGGCTACTACAGCGGCGTCGCGGCGCTCATCGGCCGCGACGCCCGCGGCGACCGGCTGATGGACTCGGCCATCCTCATCCGCACCGCGGACATCGACGCGGAAGGGCGCATGATCATCGGCGTCGGCGCCACACTGGTGCGCCACTCCGACCCGGAGTCCGAGGTCGCCGAGACGCGCGCGAAGGCGGCGGGGTTGCTGGCCGCGCTGGAGCTGGAGGGCTCCGGCGGGCTCGACGCGGACCCCCGGGTCAGGGCGGCGCTCGAACGGCGCAACGAGTGGCTGTCGCCGTTCTGGCTGCGGCCCGGTGGCACGTCGGCGACCGCGGTGACCGCGGCGGCTTCCTGGCCCACGTCAGAGACGGCCGGGCCGTCTCGAGAGGCACCACCGGACCGGCGGCCCGAGCTGGCCGGGCGGCGGGTGCTGGTCGTCGACGCCGAGGACGACTTCACCTCGATGATCAGGCACGTGCTCGGCTCGCTGGGCCTGTCGGTGACCCTGCGCCGCCACGACGAACCGCACCCGGCCGACGGTCACGACCTCGTCGTGATGGGACCCGGGCCGGGAGATCCCCGGGACGTGGACGACCCCAAGATCGCGCGCCTGGGCGAGACGATCAGGCGGCTGCTCGACGCGCGGCGGCCGTTCCTGGCGGTGTGTCTCAGCCACCAGGTGCTCAGCGGGATTCTTGGCTTCCCTCTAGTGCGCAGGCCCGAGCCGAACCAGGGGGTGCAGCGCGAGATCGACCTGTTCGGCGACCGCGTGCGGGTCGGCTTCTACAACAGCTACACGGCCCGTTCCGAGGCGGACAAGTGCGAGCACGAGGGGGTCTCCGGCGTCATCGAGGTCAGCCGGGACCCCTCGACCGGCGAGGTTTACGCGCTGCGCGGGCCCGGGTTCCGGTCCATCCAGTTCCACGCCGAGTCAGTGCTGAGCCGGGACGGCGTACGGATCATCCGTGACCTGCTCACCGAGTTGCTGGCCGACCGCCCCGCCGGCGGATGACGGCCCGACCACGTCGAGGAAGGAATCACACCATGGCGACCGTTCTGGTCGTGGGAGGCGGCATCGGCGGCCTCGCCACCGCCCTGTCCGCAGCGGAACGCGGGCACCGGGTTCGCGTCCTGGAGCGCAACGCGGAGTTCACCGAGCTGGGTGCCGGGATACAGCTGGCCCCCAACGCCTTCCACGCGCTCGACCTGCTCGGGGTCGGCGACCAGGTGCGCGACCTGGCCGTCTACATCGACGAGCTGCGCCTCATGGACGGGACCACCGGGGAGCGAATCGCCGGCATGCCACTGGACGACGCCTACCGGCGGCGGTTCGGCAACCCCTACGCGGTGGTCCACCGCAGCGACCTGTACCAGCCGCTGCTGGACGCCTGCCGGAGGACGGCGGCGATCGAGCTGCGCCCGGGCGCCCCCGTCTCGGGCTATGAGCAGAACGCCGCCGGAGTCACGGCGGTGCTGGCGACCGGTGAGCGGCACACCGGGGACGTGCTGGTCGGCGCCGACGGCATCCGCTCGGCGATCCGGCGCCAGGTCGTCGGCGACGGCGAGCCCAAGGTGTCGGGACACACGATCTACCGCTGCCTCATCCCGATGGAGCGGGTCCCCGCGGAGCTGAGGTGGAACACCGTCACGCTCTGGGCGGGTCCCAGATGGCACTTCGTGCACTATCCGATCGCCGGAGGCGTGTACCTCAACCTGGCCGCCATCAAGGACGACGGCGCCGCCCACGCGGTCGCCGGAGTCCCGGTGCCGACCGCGCTGGTCCGCGAGGAGTTCGCGGAGCTGAGCGCGGCCGCCGGCAGGCTGCTCCACCTGGGCGACGACTGGCGGACCTGGGTGCTGTGCGATCGGGACCCCACCGACACCTGGACCGACGGCCGGGTCGTGCTGATGGGCGACGCCGCCCATCCGATGCTGCAGTACGCCGCCCAGGGCGCCTGCACCGCGCTCGAGGACGCCGTGGCGCTGGGGTCGATGCTCGACTGCCCGACCGACGACCTCGTCCAGCGGTTGCAGAAGTTCAACGCGGTACGGCGCGAGCGCACGGCGGCGGCGCAGTGGGCGGCCCGGGAGATGGGAACCCGCGTGTACCACCCCGCCGGGGACGAGGCGAAGGCCAGGAACGAGATGCTCCGTTCGCTCTCGGCCGAGGAGCTGTACGAGAAGGTCGCGTGGCTGCACGGGGCACGCGACTTCGCCGAGACCCAACCCGCCTGACGGGCGCGCGACCGACCTGACGGGAGGATGAGATGTTCGTCGAGGAGATCGTCAGCCATCTGGAGCTGACCTCCCCCGAAGAACTGCGGGCGGCCAGGGTGCCCCGGCGGCATGTGACCCTGTGGGAGGTGGGGACGGAGCACCTCCAGGCGATCCGCGAGGTCCACGACCGGGTGGCCTGGCCGCACGGCTGGCCGTCGCTGCTGTGGTCGTCCGACACGTGGTGGGAGCACCTGGAGCGGCCGGGAGTGCGGACCTGGATCGCCGAGGTCGACGGTCAGGTGGCGGGGCTGGCGCAGCTCCAGGCTCAGCCGGGAGGCGCCGTGGAGATCGAGTTCTTCGGGCTCGCCCCCGAGTTCGTCGGCGTGGGCATCGGGGGGCACCTGCTGACCCTCGTCACGCGGCTGGCCTGGGAGTTCGCGCCGGTGGACGGCACACCGATCGGCAGGGTGTGGCTGCGCACCTCCTCCCATGACCACGGCAACGCCGTGGCGAACTACCGGGCACGCGGTTTCCGCCTTCACCACATCGAGGTACGGCAGCGCGAGTTCGTCCTCGCCTCCCGGTGACCCCGCGGTCCCGTCCGGATGCGCGCCGCGCGTCCGGCGGGGCCCTCAGGGCCCGCCGGTTCACGGCGGCCCCTCGCGCCTCACCGGTTCACACCTCGTCGGACAGCCGCACCTCACCGACTCCCTCCAGAAGGCGCCGCGGCCCCGAGCCGAGCCTGCCGAGCACGTCGTCCGGGTTGGCCAGCAGGCATCGGTTGATCGACAGGCACCCGCACCCGACGCAGTCGGTGAAGTCATCGCGCAGTCTCTGGAGCTCGCGGATGCGGGCGTCGAGCTGGTTGCGCCACCGCATGGACATGTGCTCCCAGTCCCGCCGCGTGGGGGGACGCGAGTCCGGCAGGTCCCCGAGGGCGGCGCCGATCTCGGCCAGCGGTATCCCCACGCGCTGCGCGATGCGGATGAGGGCCACCCGGCGCAGCGCGTCGCGCCGATAGCGTCGCTGGTTGCCTTCCGTGCGGCGGCTCGTTATGAGCCCCTGCCGTTCGTAGAAATGCAGAGCGGACACCGAAACGCCGCTGCGTACGGAGAGTTCTCCAACGCTGAGCTCCTCCGGCAGATCACTCATGCGGCCCCCTCGCCCCTTCCTTGACATCAATAAATATTCAGGTTCTAGCCTGAATGATATTCCAGCAGGCAGGCAGTTCCTTTAAAAAGGAGAAACCGGATGTTTGATGACCCGTTCCGGCTCGCCGTAATCATCGGCAGCGTGCGGGAGGGCAGGTTCGGCCCGACCGTGGCGAACTGGTTCCTCGGCCAGGCCAGACAGCACGAGGACCTCGTCGTCGACGTCATCGACCTGGCCGAGATCTCGCTCCCGGCGACCGGGCAGGCACGACCGGTCTCCACCGGCGAGTACGACTCCCCCGAGGTGCGCGCGTTCGCGGCCAGAATCGACGCCGCCGACGCGTTCGTGGTGATCACGCCCGAGTACAACCACGGCTACCCGGGACCGCTCAAGATCGCCATCGACTCGGTGCACCCCGAATGGCAGGCCAAGCCGGTCGGCTTCGTCTCCTACGGCGGCGTCTCCGGTGGCCTGCGCTCGGTGGAACAGCTCCGCGCCGTCTTCGCCGAGCTCCACGCCGTCACGATCCGCGAGACCGTGAGCTTCACAATGGCGCACTCGCAGTTCGACGAGAACGGCACCCCGCGTGACGCCGAGACCGTGAACCTCGCGGCCAAGATTCTGCTGGACCAGATCACCTGGTGGGCGCGCCGCCTCCGGGAGGCCAGGACGGCTCACCCGTACGGCGCCTGACAACGGGATCGCCCGCCCAGCAACCGTCCGTCACGAAAGATGTAACACAGCACTTTGTCCTTAACAATCTTGTCCACCATGAGTTTTTTC
>NZ_JBFBCE010000100.1:0-34707 GCF_040689595.1 Streptosporangium sp. NPDC051023
GCCTCCCGAGCGCTGATCGAACGTGATCGGCACCATCCAACTGGCAGCAGTGCTCTACACGCCAACCCGGTGATCGTTTCCGGTCACAGCACTAGGTACAGGCTTACCTTCGAGGTGTAGGAGCCGCTCGCACGAGAGAGGGGCGGTTTGTAAGCACTGGGAGGACTCATGGAGTGGGCGCCGGCCGAATGCACGCTTCCGACACAGGAGCGGCCGTTGCGGGTCGCGGAGTTCGACGATCTGTTCGCCTCGGCCTTGCTGGGGCTGGAACGGGTGGGGCCGACTCGCCTGCGGCTCATGCTGGAAGGGAGCGAACAGGTGGAGAAGACGGCGCGGGACCTGACGGCCAGGGAGAGCGGCTGCTGCTCGTTCTTCGCCTTCACCTTCACGCCAGGAGATGAGGGCCTGACGCTGAATGTCGAGGTACCCGCGGTTCACATCAGGGTGCTCGACGGGTTGGCTGCCCAGGCAGCTTCACAGGTCGAGCGATGAGTGAGAAGTGGTTGCGCACCGGGGAAGTCGCCGAAGCGGCGGGAGTCAACGCTCAGACACTGCGCTACTACCACCGACGAGGGCTGTTGCAGGAGCCACGGCGCAGTAACGGCGGCCATCGGCTGTACTCGCCGGAAACGGTGGTCCTCCTTCAAGTGATCAAGGCGGCGCAACGGCTGGGCTTTACCCTGGACGAGGTGGCCGACCTGGTCGAGACAGGCAGGCATCGTCACGCCAGGCCCGACAGCGGCCTACAGGCCCGTGCGCGGGTCAAGCTGGCCGAGGTGGAGCAGAAGATCACAGACCTTCAGACAATTCGCGAAACCCTGGTCCAGGCACTCGATGCCGGGTGTGACGACCTGGTGGTGTGTGCGGCGAGCTCATGCTGCCCGCTGCCTTTTTCGGACCTGGCAGAAAGGCGGGAACATGTCGAGGTCAACTGACTCCACATCGCGCAAGCGCCTGATCCCGCCTGCTCTAGCGGGACTGGCCGGGGTGGCCTGCGCCGCCTGTTGCGTGCTTCCGGTCTTGCTGGCCGCCGGAGTGATCGGAGGCGCCGGGGCTGTGGCGCTGATCGGGATCATGCCGACGGTGGCTGTGATCCTGGCGGTCGTGGCCGTGGCGGCTTGGGGGCTGAGCTGGTTCTTGCGACGCCGGAAGCAGGCCGACGGATGTGCGGGCGGGGCCGGGTGTGGCTGCCAGGGGGACAGCGCTCACCGGCGCGCCGAGAGTGCTCCTCTACAGTCACAGCCGTGACTATCGCGCGTTCCCTCCTGCTGTTTGTCGTGGCCGCTCTTGCTGAGATCGGCGGGGCCTGGCTGGTCTGGCAGGGAGTCAGAGAGCAACGCGGGCTGCTGTGGGTCGGGGCCGGATTCGTCGCCCTGGGCCTGTACGGGCTCGTGGCCACCTTCCAGCCAGACGCCCACTTCGGCCGGATCCTCGCCGCCTACGGGGGTGTGTTCGTCGCCGGTTCGCTGATCTGGGGCATGGTGGTGGACAAATTCCAGCCTGATCGGTGGGACGTTATCGGGGCCGCCATCTGCCTGCTCGGTGTGCTGGTCATCATGTACGTCCCGCGTGGATGATCAGGGCTGAGCGGAGCGGCCGGCGCCAATGCGAAGCATCCCGAAGGGACCGTGAAGAGGGCCGCGCTCTGGTATCGATGTGTTACGACTTACATAGATCGGTGTCTGCGATCGCCGGATTAAAGCGGTATGCGCGGGGCTGGTCATCCGAAGGGCAGAGCAGGTCCCCAGGACTTCACTTCTTCTCGGGGAAGGCGGCGCGCAGCGCGGAACCGCGGGTAATGAAGGCGACACCGATGAGGGCCAGCGCGGACAGACCCTGGAGCAGGGCGTACCACGCTGGGCAGAGGCCGGGGATCAGGTCGACGCTAATGATCGCGACCGGCATGATGGTGGACAGGGTGCGCACGCGGTCGAAAGCCTTATACGACCCCTCTGAAGCGCGGACAGTCATCCGGTAGATCAGCGGGGTGACCGCGAGCAGGATGCCTGCCCGGATCCACATGAACGAGGTCGCCTCGTGGCCGATGAACGCCATCACGGCAACCACCCCGAGGACGATGGCGCTGACAGCGCCGAAGAGCGTGATGCACTTCTTCACCGTGGTGAAGGCCCCCTGGGGGTGGGCGTCGCCGAGGTGCGCCGTCGCGGTCGTGATGTCGCTGGCGTTCTCCATGATCTTTCTTCTCTGTATCGCTGTGGTAGCGATGTTATGGAGCGCCTGGCCGGCCCAATGCCCGCCCTCCGCGCTGGAGGTGAGCAGCGGAGGGATGGGCAGCGCGAGTAACCTCTGAACACGTGGCAGATGAGGAGATCTTGCAGGATTCTGCGCATCGCAGAGTGGTACGCCTCGGCGACACGGTTCGCAGGCCCACGCACCCGTGGACACCGGCCGTCCATGCGTTGCTCCAGCATCTGGAAGAGGTGGGGTTCCCTTACTCGCCGCGGGTGCTGGGAATCGATCAAGAGGGCCGTGAGATCCTCACCTACCTGGACGGCGAATCCGGCTCGCAGAGCTGGGCCAAGGTGGTTGAGGATCCAGGTCTGATGGCCTTTGCCCGCCTGCTACGCGACTATCACGACGCGGTCGCCGGCTTTCGCCCGTCTCAGGGACTCAGATGGTTCAGCCGCGAGGCGGAACCACGCGATGACGAGGTGATCTGTCACGGAGACTTCGGGCCATGGAACATCGTCTGGCGTGGTGAACGCCCCGTGGGGATCCTGGACTGGGATTACGCCCGGCCCAGGCCGCGGATGCACGACATCGCCTACGCGCTGGAATACGTCGCGCCGTTCCGCGACGACGCCGAATGCCTGCGCTGGCTGCGTTACCCCACGCCCCCTAACCGGCGTCACCGCCTAGAGCTGTTTGCCACCGCCTACGGCCTGACCTCCACCACGGGCCTGATCGATGCGGTCATCGATGTTCAACGAGACGTTATTGAGCAGGTTCGCCAGCTCGCCGATGCCGGGCACCAGCCCCAAGCCCACTGGGTCACCAACGGCTTCCTCGACGAAGCGGGCAAAAGGCTGGCTTGGAGCCGAGCCAGCCGCCACCTGTTCGAATAGCACTGATCGACGACCGCAGCGCGGCCAAGCCTATTTGCCTTACGCACCTTAACGGTCTTCAAGTAGCTGACCAGCCAGTTCGCTTGACTACCCCAGATAGGCCGAAGAGGCATGTCGACACCGCCGAGCCGGGAGAATAGTGCAGGAAACGAATAACCGCCTGTCACCAGTAAACGGTGACGACGTCATCCAGGGCGGCGCCAGCCACCGCATCGGCGGCAACAACCCGGTGCACCGTGACTTCTTTCACAAGGTTTCACGAGGTCACTGAGATCCACGAGCCCGGCCGAACCATCACCCTGATGGTCGCCGCAGCGCCCGGCGTCCGCGGAGGCTGGGGCTATCTGGCGCCCGACACCGGCGTCTACACAGCGACTCCCAGGCCTTCCGAGGCCTTCCTGCGGGCGCTTCGCGCGATCAACCCTCACCAGGCCCGACCCGCACACCACGGCGCCCCCGTCCTCCGTGGGCACTTTCTAGGGGGCGCCGCCATGCCCGGCTCGATCAGCGAGCAGCCACCTGCGGTGAGCGGATCACATTCGCGCTGTGCGCCGGCCCCGCCACCAAAACCAGTACCGCGACGATCCCAAGAACAGACAAAACACGGCGAATCATTGAGGCTCCCATCGGATGAGGGACAGGTCATCCGGAGCATGCGCTGCCCCTGCCGGATTGTCCATAGCCGGAGAGGTCCTGCTGTCCGCCTGCCCCACTCGGTCGCCGAGCCGTACCGTGACCACAACACCACTGAGTCTGGAAAGCACCACCGCGGCGGCGTACTTTCACCCCCGAGAGTCTGACGGGCACGGTTCCCCGCAAACACTGGCCAGACGGAGCCGATGACGGGCCGATTCACCGAAATCATAAAGCGCATCACTGAAACAGAAAAGTCTTATACGCTTACTATTTTTCTTTCCGCCAATGTGTCAACATTCTCTGTCTTCGCCCTTCTGGGTGCCATCCACCTGACATGGAGCAACGGCGAGTCACTCAATCCGCTGGACGCCATTATATTCAGCGGCATCACACTCCCCGGGGGAATCACATTTCTCGTCGAGATCATAAAAATAATTAACCTAAACGGCGACGGTGGTGACAAATAAGCAGGAAGCGCGCAGAAGCAATCGGCATGCCCCCGCCCGTCACGGGCGAGGGCGTCGGTCAGCAGTCGTCGCGTCCGTCGTGTCTCGCTAGTCGATATAGATGCTGCCGCCGAACTCCCACGTGTTGCGCTGGTTAGGCCCAAGGGCAGTGAGTATCCGGTGGTTGCACCTGGCGCCCTCGTAGATGACAGCCGCTGTGTTGGTGCGGTTGGTCGCCGAAAGCGGCCCCATGATGGTGTAGCAGCCGCTGGGGTTGTGGTGGCGTTTGTCGTTGATCCATAGCGAGCCGGTCGCCGCCCAGGCCGAGCCGGGCGAGACCGGGACCACGGCTGTGGCGGCGGTGAGAGCGGCCAGGGCGACGGTGAGCAGAGGGCGGGCCAGGCGCATCAGATGATCCCTTTCGCGGAGTGGATGACCTCACAAACATAACTATGAGTAGTCGATCACATGCTTAATGCTGCGACGAGATGTTGTCGCCTCCGCCTGCGCACGATCACCCCGCCACGCCACCATGAGCGCGTGAACGACTTCGACCAGCTGATCGCCGACCTCGACCGGCGTGGCGCCTGGGCCTGGCTCTGCCTCGCCGCCGGAGGGACGCGCGAGGAGGCGAACGCCATCATGCGAGGCGAGGGCAAGAAGGATCGGCCGACCTCGCCCCGGTACCGCCACACCGTGAGATCGCCGTCTTCGTCGAGCCCGTACAGCGCGTGAGCCGTCCACCCGGGCGCGATCATGTAGGCGCCCGGGTCGTGGGTGATCGGCTGGCTGGGCAGGACGTCGCCGTTCAGTGGCCCGCCGTGCGGGGTCACGTCCATCTCCACAGCCCTCAACACAGCACAAACCGGCCCCGCTGACCGGACCATGCAGCCGAAATATGAGGAAATGCGAGCTCCCCGGCCTCGCCGATCGATGGTCACCTTGAGGTGTCCTCCTTCCCCGCCGCAAGGAGTCATCCCGTGAGAATCCGCCGATTACCCGCAGCCCTACTCGCGATGGCACTGGGTGCCGCCACGGTCATCACCGGGGCGACACCGGCACAGGCCGAGCCCACTGATTGCACCATCAGCCGCATCACCGACGGGTACAGCAGCTACTGCGCGAGCGGCACCGGCTACCACCTGATCGGCGTGTCCTGGAAGCACCCCAACCCGCAAATGCCCGAGTATGGAGAGTGGCACGGCGAGTGGGCGCCCGTCGGCGGCACGTCCGTCGTGCATTTCCCCTTCAGCAGGCAGATCATCGCCGTGAACATCCTGAAGAAAGACTAGTAAGCAGGCAATACCAAGGTTGAGGAACATCGGTACAGCCATGGGCAGTACCCGGCGCAACAGACGAAAGCGCCCCGCGCCCTCCGCCTAGGAGAACGCGCGGGGCTCCCTGTTGTTCAGGCCCAGCTGTGGACGGTCAGGAACTTCTCTGGATAGGCGGCCAGCCTGATCCAGGCTGGCGGCCATGAGATCTGGCTCTGGCGCAAAGATCGGATGCTGTTGGTGATCTTTGGTGGGTCAGGTAGCGGGCGGCTGGTTCTGACAAAGTCGTTGGAAGCGGCTGGCAGGTCTCTGTGGCTGCAGGGGCATGTATTCGCTGAGCCGGATGAGGTCGGCGCCCGCGGCGGTGAGGACGTGTTGCACGTGGGTCTTGGCCAGGCCGTGGTAGCGGCAGTGACGTAGGCCGTGAGCGTGGACCGTCTCGGAGACGGTGGCCTCGCATCCAGCGCGCATGGCGTAGCGCTGACGCCAGGGCGGGGTCTGCTGCTCGACTCTGGCCTTGGTCTGGATTTCCTGCAGGGGCCGGGGCAGGAGAAGGACATGGCGGCCTTTGCCGTCGACGTTACCGGTGCATTGGAGCCGGACCGGGCAGACCCGGCAGGCTGCTCGGGGAAACAGCACTGACCAGCACGGCTGCCCGTCGGCCCTGGTCGGACGCCAGGCAGGACTATCACGCCTTGCGGGCAGGTGAGCGTGTGCCGCTCCCAGCCGACGGTGAAGTCCTCCTTGGTGAAACCGGGGTGTTCTTTGGCGCGCGAGTCGAGGCGGACCGGTCCGAGACCGGCTTGTCATCGTCGTCACCGCCGGCCGAGCGGCGAGGGGTGGCTCTTGCGGTCTCGGGTCTGCTTGGGCCCTCGCCAGCGCAGTCGCCCCTCGGCATCGGTCCAGTACTGCTGCACCCAGACCTGCCGCAGGACCTGCACTGCTGCAAGGAGCGCAGGCCTGAGGGGGCATCGGGCCGATACAGCGCCTGGAGCAGTCTCATCCCGTCCGCACCCATCTCCTCGACGTAGGCGCTCAAGGCCGGCGCCCCGGCGGGTAGCCGGTCGTAGCGGACCGGGCGGCCACAGCGCCGGACCCACTCCGGGGTGATCAGCTGCGCCAACCAGCCCTCTCTCGTCGGTGAACAAGCCCTCCAACCGGTCTCGGACCCACATCGCCGGTGTTCCTCGCGGATACACGGCGGGGGCGGCGGGCGATGGCTTACCGGGAGACTGTTACGCACGGATCTGTGGGAGCCCAGAGGCGAGATCCCTCCGGGCTCCCCGACCTTCGATGATCCGCAGTTCGTGGGCGGCTGCGAAGTGCCGACGCTCGGGCAGATCGACTCGGGGCCCCTCACCGCCGGGAAGGCCATGGCTGCCCATTGTCAATTGCTTGTGCACGATTTCGCCCTAACTATGTAATTTTGCGAATTTACATATTTTATGTATGGTTTTGACTGGTGCAACATGAGCGCAATTGGCGAAATATCACGTCTTGACAGGGGTTAAATTCGAACGGCACGATTGCTACCGTCAAGGCAAAAGGGCGGAAAGCGAATTATCGATTGAATCGCACCGCCGTGGGTTGAAAGTCAGTATTCCGTTAGCCCTGCAGATGTGTGGTTTTTACCTCGTTTCCACCTGTAGGTTGGGGAGATCCCTTGAAGAAGTTCAGCCGCGTGCTGCCGGTTTCCATGGCCATCGTGCTCGACGCCGGGGCGCTTGTCGGCGTGACAGATACCTATATCGCGAGCGCAGCGCCGGCCGCGAACGCCGCCGTCCCGGCGGCTGCCGGCACTAAACAGGCCAGGAGCCCAGAGGAACTGCTGACGCTCCTGGGTGAGCGGATCAAGGCCAAGGACGTGGACGGCATCATCGCCCTCCACGAGCCCGAGGCCGCGATCGTCAACTACGACCTATCCGTCATCAGGGGCCACAAGGCCATCAAGGCCTTCTGTATCGACTGGTTCAAGGCGGACCCGGTGCTCACGGTCAATCCTGGCCAGACCGTGATGGCGGGAGGGAGGCGTCTGTGGAACGACTTGGTCATTCACCGCACGGCGTCGATCATGGGCACATACTCCCTGGAGCAGACCGGCCCGGACGGTAAGCGCGAGAGCTTCACCGGGAACTTCTGCGACACCGTGCAGGAGCAGTTGGACGGTAGCTGGCTGTACGTCCAGGACAACCCTTACCCGCCCCACGGTGGCGCTGCGGCGGCCCCGTCCGGGGGCCGAAGAATCTCGCCGTCGCAAGCGGCAATCTCCCGAGCAGCGGATCAGTGAGCCCGCATCACCACTGATCGGGGCTGCCTCGGCAGTCCTTCTCTGTGCTCAGCTGACCTGATCGGCGATCTAGCGGCATCACGAGTTCAAGGTTGTGGAGACGATCATTCGGGAGGTCACGGCGTTCCAGGCCGCCGTTCACGCAGCGGGCGGAGTGCCTGGTGGGATCCACTTGGAGACCACCCTCGACGCGGTGACCGAATGCGTCGACGCCCACTGCGGCACCGGCCGGATCGGCGAGAACTACACGACGCTCTGCGACCCGCGACTCAACCCCCGCCAGGCGGTATCGGTGGTTTCGGTCTGGCAGACACATAAGACGATGAACCATGCCGAGGGAGAACTGTGTCGGGCATAGCTCCGATCCCTGCCTACCCATTGCCCACTTCAGGTGAACTGCCCACAAGTACCGCACGGTGGACCCCCGACCCGAGCCGGGCGGTGCTACTCGTGCATGACATGCAGCGCTATTTCCTCGCGCCGTTCCCCCCGCCGATGCGTGCCCCGCTGGTGCGCAACTGCGTGCTGCTGCGGGAAGGCTGCGCTGCGCTCGGGGTTCCGGTGATCTATACCGCGCAACCCGGCAGCATGACCGATAAGGAACGCGGCCTACTGAAGGACATTTGGGGCCCGGGCATGCGAAGGGACCCCGTTGATCGTGAGATCGTCGAGGAGCTCGCACCCCGGCCTGGGGACCAGGTGCTCACCAAGTGGCGCTACAGCGCATTCTTTCGTTCGGATCTTCTGGCGCAGATGCGCGACCAGGGCCGCGACCAGCTGATCGTCTGCGGGGTGTACGGGCATGTCGGCGTCCTAGCGACGGCTCTTGAGGCCTTCACCAACGATATCCAGACGTTCCTGGTCGCCGACGCCGTTGGTGACTTCTCCGCCGAGTACCACCGGCTGACCCTCGACTACGCGGCCGTTCGCTGCTCGGTTGTCACTACCACCGGGGAGGTGTTCCAATGAGTTTGTCTCAGTTGCTCCAGCACGTGCTGGGGCCCAACCCAGGTGCTTTCGCCCTGCTGCACCGCCCCGAGACCGTGCGACCGGACCGAGTGGAGATCCTGCTGGGCGAGGTCGCCGCCCCGGCCAGACTCGCCGACATCCCGCTGGCCGACCAGGCTACGCGGCTGGGCGAGGCCCGGCATGAAATGCTGGTTCTGGTACCCCATCAGCAGATCACCGAACGTGGTTACGCAGCCGCCGTGGACGGTTCACCGCTGCTCACCATGACGGTGACCGACCAGGGGCAGATCGCCGCGTCCGAGGCGCTGAGGCTCCTGCCGGACGAGCCGATCGCTTTGACCGGTGGGCGTTTCGACATTGAAGACGACGCGTACGCTGACACGGTTCGCGCGGTGCTCGGTAACGAGATCGGCACCGGTGAGGGCTCCAACTTCGTCATCAAGCGTTCGTTCTGCACCACCATCACCGAGTACTCCACACGCAGCGCACTGAGCCTGTTCCGTCGGTTGCTCACCCGGGAGACCGGCGCATACTGGATCTTCCTGGTGTACACCGGTACGCGGACGTTCGTGGGCGCCACGCCAGAGCGTCACGTCAGCCTGCATGACAGTGTCGTGGCGATGACCCCGATCAGCGGGACCTATCGCTATCCCTCGACAGGGCCGGTCTTGTCGGAGGTCGTGGACTTTCTCGCCGATGGCAAAGAGACCGACGAGCTGTACATGGTCCTCGATGAGGAACTGAAGATGATGGCCCGAGTCTGCAAGGGCGGTGGTCAGGTGGTGGGCCCGTTCCTGCGGGAAATGGCCTACCTCGCCCACACCGAGTACATCATTGAGGGGCGCAGCGACCTCGATCCCCGCGACATCCTGCGGGAGACGATGTTCGCCCCCACCGTGACCGGCAGTCCGCTGGAGAACGCCTGCCGGGTGATCGCCCGCTACGAGCCGCATGGGCGCGGGTACTACGGGGGTGTCGCTGCCCTCATCGGCCATGATGCCGCCGGTGCGCGCACCCTGGATTCGGCGATCCTCATCCGCACTGCCGACATCACTGCCTCAGGCGACGTCGAGATAGGGGTAGGAGCAACCCTGGTCCGGCATTCCAACCCCGACGCCGAAGTCGCCGAGACGCGTACCAAGGCCGCGGGCCTGCTCTCTGCGCTGACCCACGGAACAGCTATCTCCGATCCCCAAGGACCGGGCGAGAACGAGCGGCTCGACCAGCATCCGCTGATCCAGAAATCTCTGGGGAAGCGCAACCAGTCGATCGCGCGATTTTGGCTCAGCGACGCCGACGCGCGGGCACAGCCGTATCCGGCGCTGGTCGGCCGCCGGGCGCTGATCATTGATGCTGAGGACACTTTCACCTCGATGCTGGCCCACCAGTTGAGCGCCATCGGGCTGACGGTGCAGCTCGTCCGCTTCGATGAGCCCCACGACGTCGACGGTCACGACCTTGTCATCTTGGGTCCCGGGCCCGGTGACCCGAGGGAGGCTGACCAGTCCAGGATGGCCTACCTCGCCTCGGTGATCGAGCATTTACTGGCTCGGCGTGCCCCCTTCCTGGCGGTGTGCCTGAGTCATCAATTGCTGTGCCGACACCTGGGTTTCCAGTTGAGGCGCCGTCAGGTCCCCAACCAGGGCACCCAGCGCGAGATCGACCTGTTCGGCTCACCCGAGCGGGTCGGCTTCTACAACTCCTACGAAGCCATCGGCTCAGCTGAGCGGGTGGAGTGTCCCGGCGTCGGTGAGGTGAGGGTCAGCCTGGACAGCGGAACGGGCGAGGTGCACGCCCTGCGCGGGCCGCATTTCAGCTCGGTGCAGTTTCACCTCGAATCGGTGCTCACCCAGGACGCCGAACGCGTCTTGGGTGAGCTGGTGGTTCCGCTGATGAAGATCGAGGAGGTACTGAACGCATGAAAGCCACCATCGCCTGGTGGGACCTGTCGGGATCCGGCCAGACCATCGACTCCCTGCGCGAGTATCTGCGGGACGAGGGCGTGGGGCCGTGGGAGCAGGTTCAAGGGATGCGGTTGAAATTCTGGATCTCTGATCGGGACACCAACCGCTGGGGTGCGGTGATGCTCTGGGACTCTGGCGCCGATCTGAAGCAACCGATGCCGCCGAATCGGGCCACCGAACTCATCGGATACCCCCCGACCGTCCGGTTGGCGTCCGACGTTGAGGCGATCGTCGAAGGCGTTCATTCTGGCCAGTTGGTCGATCGCGGGCTGGCTTTCGAATCGGAGGGGAAATCATGAGCGCATCAACCGAGCCCTTGTCGGCTGAGGAGTTCTCCACCCCGCCCGCTGAGCCAATGGGCCTGCTGAAGATCTGGTTCGACAGCGCCGTCGCCGACGGTGTTCGCCAGCCGGGCGCCCTGGCGCTGGCCACGACCGATGCCGAGGGCCGCGTCACCAACCGGATCGTTGCGGTCCTCGCGGTCCGCGACAACGGCTTGGTGTTCGCCAGCCACGTCGACAGCCGCAAGGGCCGGGACCTGGCTGAGACTGGTCGGGCATCGGGCGTGCTGTTCTGGCGCGAGGCCGACCGCCAGGTGATCGTGACCGGTACGGGCCGCCCGCTGCCCCATGCGGAATCAGACGCCCTGTGGGCCGCACGGCCGGTCGACATGCATCCGATGTCGGTCGCTTCGCATCAGAGTGCTCCGCTACTGGATGAGGAGGCGCTGAGACAGGAGGCGAGGCAGCTGGGTAGCGCGGGTGTGGCGCTGCCCCGTCCGGACCGCTGGCTGGGCTATCTGCTGGAGCCCGCGTCGGTCGAGTTCTGGCAGGCCGCCCCGGACCGGCTGCATCGCAGGCTGCGTTACGAGCGCGACGGCTCCACCTGGCAGGCTGGTCGGCTTCAGCCATAGCCCGCCCCCTGAACAGAGTGCACTCGAAGAGGAAGAAGGCGTATTACATGTGTGGACTTGCGGGCTGGGTCTCCTTCGATCGGGACCTGACTCAGCAGGGCGCGGCGGAGCTGGACGCGATGACTGCGACCATGACCTGCCGGGGACCGGACGCCTGCGGCACCTGGGTTGACCGGCATGCGGCGCTGGGGCATCGCAGGCTGGCGGTCATCGACATTGAGGGCGGCACCCAGCCGATGTCGGTGGACACCGGCGAAGGCGCGGTCACGATCACCTACACCGGTGAGGTCTACAACTTCACCGAGCTCAAGGATGAGCTGCTGCGCCGGGGCCACCGGTTCCGGACCCGCAGCGACACCGAGGTGGTCCTGCACGGCTACCTGGAGTGGGGTGAGGCGGTCGCCGAACGTCTGAACGGCATGTTCGCCTTCGCAATCTGGGACGCCCGGGGCGAAAAGCTGGTGCTGATCCGCGATCGGATGGGTGTCAAGCCGCTCTACTATTACAGCACCGACGACGGGGTGCTGTTCGGCTCAGAGCCGAAGGCGATCCTCGCCAACCCGCTGGCCGACCGCGCCGTCGACCTTGACGGCCTGCGCGCGGTGTTCAGCCTCACCATGCCGCCCGGCAGCGCGCTGTGGTGCGGAATGAACGAAGTGCTCCCGGGCGGCATCGTCACCGTCAACCGGGGTGGCCTGCGCGAGCATCGCTACTGGACCCTGCCGACCCGGCCTCACACCGATGACCAGCAGACCACCATCGCGAACGTGCGTGCGCTGCTTGAGGACATCGTGGGCCGTCAAATGGTCTCCGACGTGCCGCGCTGTACGCTGCTGTCGGGTGGGCTGGACTCCAGTGTGACCACCGCACTGGCCGCCACCAAGCTCGGTGAAGGCGGCGAGAAGGTGCGCAGCTTCGCGGTGGACTTCGTCGGGCGAGAGAACGATTTCGTCGCCGATGAGCTGCGCGGTACGACGGACGCGCCCTACGCACGCGAGGTGGCCTCGCACGTCGGTTCGCAGCATGAGGCCATCGTGCTCGACCATGCCGCCATCGCGGACCCGGAGGTGCGCCGTGCGGTCATCACATCTCGGGACAGTCCGTTCACCTTCGGCGACGTGGACAATTCGCTGTACCTGCTGTTCCGGGCCATCCGCGAGCACTCCACGGTCGCTTTGTCCGGGGAGTCCGCTGACGAGGTGTTCGGCGGGTACCGGTGGTTCTTCCAGCCGGAGATACAGGCGGCCGAGACGTTCCCCTGGATGGCCGTCTTCGTCAGCGGCGCGCGGGCCCAGGTGTCGGACCGGTTCAACGCCGCCATCACCAAGGCCCTTGACCTGTCGACCTTCATCCGTGACCAGTACGCCAGCGCGGTCGACGAGGTCGAGCGGGCCGAGGGTGAAAGCGACCACGAGATGCGGATGCGGGTGATGTGCCACCTGCACCTGACCCGTTTCGTCCGGATGCTTCTGGAGCGCAAGGACCGGATCAGCATGGCCGTCGGGTTGGAGGTCCGCGTCCCCTTCTGCGACCACCGGCTTGTGGAGTATGTCTACAACACCCCGTGGTCGTTGAAGACCTTCGACGGCCGGGAGAAGAGCCTGCTGCGCGCCGCGAGCGCCGACCTGCTGCCCCAGTCGGTACTGAACCGGGTGAAGAGCCCCTACCCGGCTACCCTGGACCCGCACTACACCGGCGCTCTGCTGCAGCAGTGCAGGGACCTGCTCGCCACCGACGACCCGGTGTTCGAGCTGGTCGACCGCAGCTACCTGGAGAACATCACGCAGCAAGGGGCGGACGGGATGCCCATATACGTCCGCAACGGTATGGAACGGGTCCTCGACCTGAGCACCTGGCTGGATATCTACCGTCCCGAGCTTCGCCTAAGCTGACCACCTTTCTCGATGTCGCCCCACGGAACACACGCCGGAGGCGACATTCGCCGACGCAGACCGTCATCGGGGTTGCCGGGCTGGCCGCGCCCGACATCCTGTTCGAGGTCGAAGCGGTCGCCACGCGGTCCTGACACGATCCCGCCGACCGCGCTCTGGGATCTTCACCCGGGCGCGGGTGGTGGCACCCGGCCGCATGATCAGGCACTGGAAACGGTAAGGAGATTCGAAAGTTGTCAGACATCACGATGCAGCCCGAGGGGTTCGACGCAGACGCCGACCTGGGCCGCCGTAACCGTGAGGTTGTCGCGGACTACATGAGCCGCAAAGGCGAGAACCGTTTGACGCGGTATCTGCTATTCGCGCAGGACGGCAGCGCTGGCCTGTACACCACCGACACCGGCGCCCCGGTCATTTCGCAGGGGCACGAGAAACTTAAGGCGCACGGCGAGTGGTCGCTGAGGATGTTCCCTGACTGGGAATGGACGAACGTGGAGATCTTCGACACGCAAGACCCGAACAGGTTCTGGGTCGAGTGCGACGGGGAAGGGCAGATCCTCTATCCGGACTACCCGCCCGGCCACTACAGGAACCACTTCATCCACTCGTTCCTGTTCGAAAACGGAAAGATCAAGCTGCAACGCGAGTTCATGAACCCGTTCCAGCAGCTGCGTGCGCTGGGGATCGAGGTGCCGAAGATCAATCGCGGCGGTATCCCCACCTGAGGCTCGAACGGTTGCCCTTTGTTCACGCTGCCCGCTCTCACACTCCCAGGAGCATCAGATGGGATCTCAGCTCAACCCGTACATCGCCTTCAACTGGATGGTCAACATCAGGCAGCAGTCCTGAGCTACCGAACCCGATAATGGACGAGCTGGATGACAGGCTGGACCGGATCGGGCGGCATCCCTTCCGCGCGAGGTTCCGGCTGTACGGAAGAGATCGCGCGATGGTTGACCTGCGCGGCATCGTCATCGTCCGCAGGCACGCCGAGGATCTGATCGGCAGCAGGCCGGCTCCTGCGGAGCCGTACAACGACGGCCGTCGAACGCCCTACCGGGGGCATCCGGTCTTTGTCGCCCAGCACGCCACCGCGACCTGCTGCCGCACCTGTCTGGAGCGCCGGCACGGCATCCGCGCCGGGCACACGCTCGACGATGACGAGCGGGCCATGTGGTGGAGGCGATCTGCCGGTGGATCACCAAGCAGTACGCCCCCACCAACCGCCGCCGTAACCAGTGGCTGGCGGGCTCAACGTGATGAAACAAGGAGATAAGTTCGTGACAGCCGATGTGCAGGTCATTCGGGACGTGGTCGACATCATCACCGGTGGGTGGAAGGCGCAGGCCCTTTACACGGCGGTCAAGCTTGGACTCCCGGACCAGATCGAGGCCGGGCGGACTAACTGCGCCGAACTCGCCAAAGCGACGGGGGCGAATGAGAAGGGCATCCACCGTCTGATGCGCCTTCTGGTGGCCATGGGTGTTTTCGAGGGTAGTGAGTCGACAGGCTACCGGAGCACCCGTATCAGCGTAGCGCTAGTGGAGGGCCCCCAATCGCAGCGTGATATGTGCCTGCTCTACGGTGAGGAGTTCTACTCCGCCTGGGGGCACGCCCACCACGCCATCAGCACGGCAAGCTCGGGTTTCGAAGCCGCCTATGGCCAGCCGTTGTACGACTATCTCAGCCAGAACCCGGCCCTTGCCCGGCGGTTCGGGCACACCCTGAACGCCGGAAGTATGTTCTTCCACCAGGTACCTGAGGTCTTCGACTTCTCCGGTAAGAAGGTTGTGGACGTGGGCGGAGGGGGCGGGCACCTGCTCGCCACGATCCTCGGCGCCGTATCGGATGCCGTAGGCACGCTGTTCGACCGCGAACACATGACGCCCAAGGCGCGTGAGCACCTGGCCGCCACCGTCGGACTCGACCGTGCGCAGGTGGTCGGGGGTGACATGCTCACCGAAGTCCCAGAGGGTGGGGACGTCTACATCCTCTGTCGGGTACTGGCCGCCCACGACGACGACGCGGTCGTCAGCGTCTTCGAGAACTGCCGCCGCGCCATGGCGGACTCGGAGTCACGGCTGCTGATCCTCGATCGTTTCGTCGAAGACGAGAACCCCACCGTGCTGCCCTCCCTGTGGGACCTGCACCTGCTGGTGACGACAGGCGGCGAGCACCGCACCCTGAACGGGATCACGGCGCTGCTGAACCGGGCTGGCTTGGACATCGAGCGGACCGCCGATCTGCCGATGGAGGCGACCGCCCTGATCGTCGCGCCACGAGGCTAGAGGCCATCAGAACATCGTCGGGAGTAAGTGAGAGGACGGGAGATCCGCGGTGCAGACAATGGCCACCATCGAGGTCTTTGGCTTCGATATCGGTTCTTACCTAGAACGTCTGCGGCAGGCGGGTGTATCGCTGCTGTTGGACGTACGCCGGCGTCGCGGCGTTCGTGGAGCCGAGTACGCCTGGGCGAACGCACGCCGGTTGCAGGACGCCGAGGCCTGCCATCGCTCGCTGATCGCTCAGCGGCTGACCGAGGGATACGACGTCACCTTTGAGCACCTGCGCCCGCTGTGATGGGCGACATTCTTCCGGACGGCGCGCCTCGACCCCGTATCGCGGTGTTCGCCGGGCCGACGGCGACGATCCTGAACACACCGGACCTGGTCACCTCAAACAAGGCGCGCGCACGTCACGGCCTGCCGCTACGGCCTTCTCGTTTCGATGCCCTTCGCGCTCAGCGGCTCGCGGCACCGGTGACGGTATACATCGAGGCGTTCAGTGCCCACCCGCTCGAACGGGACGCAGCCGACTTGTACGCTCCCCCGGACGGCTGGCTCGACTCTGATGGCACCTTCCACAATGAGCGGCCCTCCGGGGATGCCACACCGGTGTATGAAGTCGAACTTCACCCCGACGACGGTCTCTATCCCTTGCCTTATATGGCCAGGCAGGCGGATGGGTCCGCGTGGGACGAAACGGCGGCCACACCGCTGGCTCCACCGGGGGACACCCGGCAGACGTTCTACCCCGATGCCCGCCGCCTGTATGAGGAGATCGAACGGTTCGGCCTCGCCGACCACGGCACCGGCGCCCCGCTCGGGTCGGTCGCCGACTTTGAGTTCTTCCGCGCTGCCCCGTCGGGGGGATACACCACTGGCCCCGATGCCGAGCGGCATGGGCAGGACTTCTTTATCTACTATCCGTACCACCTGCAGAGTGAGCCGGGCCTGACGCACCTCGCCAAGGCGACCAACCAGGTCCAGGCCATCCTGTCCACGGGCGAATACGCGGGCGTCCAATGGCTTGAGGGCAGCCCGACAGTCGAGGAGACCTTGTACTGGCTGGGGCTGATGATCGATACGACGGTGCCGCTCGTCGGGCACGCGGCTCAGCGCCGTCACCAATCCTTGAGCGCCGACGGCGACCGGAACGTTGTAGACGGCGTGAAGTACATCGCCTCCGGCGTCGCCTTGAACGAGCGGGGTGAGGACCGCGTCGGCGCCTGTGTGATCGTCGATGAACTCGTCTACTCGGCCCGGGATGTGACCAAGGTCGACGCCCGTCCGGGTGGTTACGAGGTAACCGGCGGTCACGGGGGAGTGGTCGTGGACCTGGGGGGCTATAGTCCCCCGCAGCTCACCTACCTTCCCGCCCGCAAACACACACACTGCTCGGATCTGCGCCTCACCGTGCTCGGTGAGCAGGTGACCGGCGTTACCGGGGCATTGGAAGAAGGCGTGTCCCCGGTTGACGTTGTGGTCAAGGACTCAAGCGGACTCGTTCCGGCCTCCATGCCGTACGTCACGATCACCAAGTACACCCGGTATGCGGCGACAGGATCTGGCACCGATGGTTCACTCATCACAGACGATGAAGTCGAGATCCTGGCACGGATCAAAGCCAATCTCGCCCAGGCGCCCCTGGCCGGTTTCGTGTGCGAGGGCATGTCGCCGTTCGGGATGGCCGACCCGGTCAGGAACGCGGCCTTGAGCGTCGCCATCTTCGCTGGCATGCCCGTGGTCCGCACCGGACGTGGCAACACCGGAGGCATGGCGTACCGGACCGACCCGACGTTCATCTCCGGTAACAACCTCACGGCCACCAAGGCACGCATGCTTCTCATGGCAGCGCTCCTCAAACTTGGTGCGCTGCCCCCTGCAGCGAATCCGTTCAACCCGACCACTGACGAGCGTGCGGCCACACAGCAGGCGGTTGCTCAATACCAGGCACTGTTCGACACCCACTGACCCGATATCGATCCACCAACACATGCATACAGGAGGCAACGGACAACCTATGGACACCTATGAGTACGCAGTAGCCGACGTTTTCACCGACGTTCCGCTGGAAGGCAACCCGACCGCGGTCTTCCTCGATTCCGCCGGTCTCCCCCCTGAGCGCATGCAGCAGATCGCCCAGGAAATGCACCTGTCGGAGACCGTTTTTGTCCTCCCCGCCGAAGCCGACGGTGATGTACGAGTCCGCATCTTCACCCCCGTGAACGAGTTGCCGTTCGCAGGGCATCCGACCCTGGGCACCGCCATCGTGCTCGGCGAGTTGAACGTGCTGGGTGAACTGCAGGCAGTGGACACGCTGCGGATGGAGACCGCCAAGGGCACCGTGCAGTTCGACCTTGAACGCACCCCAGGCGGCCGGGTCGGCGCGGCTAGCATGTGGCAGCCCATCCCCACATGGGAGCCCTACGAGCAGACCGACGAGCTGCTCGCCGGTCTCGGCCTGGTGGCGTCGACCCTGCCGGTCGAGGTTTACAACAACGGGCCCCGGCACGTATTCGTCGGCCTGGACGGTGTGGCCGCACTGTCGGCCCTGGAGCCGGACCAAAGGGTTCTCGCCAGGCTCCCCGACATGGCCGCCAACTGCTTCGCCGGTTCGGGCTCGCACTGGAGGCTGCGGATGTTCTCGCCCGCCTATGGTGTCGTGGAGGATGCGGCCACCGGATCGGCCGCCGGTTCGCTCGCTGTGCACCTGGCCCGGCACGGCCTGATCGGTTTCGGGGAGTGGATCGAGATCGTGCAAGGTGTCGAGATCGGCCGTCCTTCGACGATGCGGGCCCGAGCCTGTCGGACGCGGGAACGGATCGAGTCGGTCCAGGTGGCGGGGTCCGCCGTCATTGTCGCTCAGGGAACACTGCACGTGTAGTAACAGGGTTTTGTACTGGTGAGCACTGCGAGTGCCGAAAATTCATCCGTCCAGGTCAAGCAGCATGCCGGTACTCCCCGCCCCTTTTAGAGTCGTTCGGAACCTTCGCCCTGCTGGTTAGCAGCCCGACTGTTCAACCCGGTTCGCGATCGCCCACCTGGATGACTCCAACCTAGTTCCCAAACCGGCCCAGATGGCCGCCGACCCAAATCGTCTCATTTGCCGACAAGCGTCTACTGATCTTTAATTCGTGGAGTTACGACGACTTGAGGACCAGGTTGGTCTCGGTCAGGCAGCTGTCGATCAGATGTGGCCGGTACTGGATCTTCTTCAGCCCGCGCTTGATCACACGTACCAGGTGATCCAGACTCACAGGGGCGAGGTTGGCCAGGCCGCCGCGGTTCAGCGGCGACCAGATACCCTCCATCGGATTGAGGTCGGGAGCGTACGACGGCGGCTGAAAGACTCGCAGCCAGTCGGCGTTGCCGGCGATGAAGCGCCGCATGTCCGGGCAGATGTGCCGGTTCAGGTTGTCCCAGACAAGCACGATTGGAGCGCCGGGCTGCACATGGGCCATGACGATCAGGTCCCGGTAGTCGCGCCAGGTGAAACTCTCCGCCTCGCCCTTGCGCCGCCGGTAGGTGCGGGCCACCGGCGGTCTCATCGTCCGGCCGCACTCGTCCTCGAAGCAGACCCAGACGCCCTGTGCCAAGCACGTGGTGATCTGTCCGCGACGGGTCGGGGGATGGACCTTCACCAAGCCCAAGGGCAAGGGGGCGGCGCAAGATCGCCTTGCCGCCCGCTCTGGTCGGGTTGCTCAGGCTCCACCGTGAGGCGCAGGAGGCCGAACGGAAGGCGGCGGGGGACAGGTGGCGGGACGGGGATCTGGTGTGGTGCACGCGCCTGGGCGTTCCGATCGATGCCGGAGACGACTGGGGCGAGTGGAAGGAGATTCTGAACCTCGCCGAGATCGACAAGGACGCCCGGGTGCACGACGCGCGCCACACCGCCGCGACCCTGCTCCTGGAACAGGGAGTTGACCTGAGGGTGGTTCAGGCGGTCCTGGGACACTCCCAGCTCACCACGACCAAGCGCTACACCCACATCACGGAGACGCTGGCGGTGGACGCGGCGGCGCGGATGGGACGGGCATTGTTCGACGGCTGACAGCAACCCAAATGCAACCCTGGGCAGGCTTCCCGATGGCGAAATAGGGAGCCTGCCCAGGTCGCTGGGGTAGGGCGCCTGGGACTCGAACCCAGAACCTACGGATTAAAAGTGGACAGCTTCTTATGGGCCACTTGGCGCTCTGACCTGGTGGTTAGTCGGACTTGCCGGCCGGATGCGCCGGGGCATTCCGTGTATGTTCCGGATCTTTGGATAACGAAGATCTCGGTGACTTGGCCCGCACTCCAGCCTCGTCGCCACGGCCTGTTGAGAGAAGCGCAGGGCCTGGACGGGCAGACAAGGCAGCAAGCCCATCAGTAGTTTCTGATCATGTCCGATGCCGACTTCACGCCCCTCCGCGTCACCTACCGCGCGGGGCTCTCTCGTGACACCTCCCTCCGCATGCGCGAGTGGGCGAAGGAGAAGGGCTACGCCGTCAGCTGGCGTGGCAGCGTCGCACCAGAGATCATCGATGCCTTCCTCGCCGCCCATCCCGAGGTCGATGAGCAGGCGAGGACGTTCGAGATGGTCCACGCCACCGCCAGAACCCCCGGCCCGTCGCCGGAGGACTACGTGTGGGAGGGGAACAGCCAACTCGGGGACATCTACACGATCGTCTTCGTTCGTGGGCTCGACGAGCACGAGGTGCTGCGCTGGCTCGGCGCCGCGGACAAGGACATCCGACTGATCGAAGACGGGGAATACTCCTATCCGGAAGGACCCCAGATCATCACCGTGAGGCGAATCGGGGACTGGACTGTCGCGATCGAGGACTGTGGTTGGCGCGGCGCGCAACAAGAGGCTCTGGGCGCCCTGTCGCGCGACGGCGGAGAGGCTGTGACGGTGCAGCGGCATAGCTACGCCCAGCACCTCGTTGCCTATGCCGTCGACGGCGAACTCGTCACCACCATCAACCCGGGGTTTCCCCTCGACAGGCGGGGCGCAGATCCCGATCGATTCAATCGCCACCTCCGCGAGCTGGGCATCGATCCGGCCGCCGATGACTCCATCGACAACCCCGTCCCGGCGGCCCTGGCCCTCGCTGGCCGAATCACCGGCGTCACGATCAGCCCACAACACCTTCACCGCCCCATCCTTGGCGCCGCCATACCCAGTGCCTCTTTCTGACCCATGGCAGTGTCGGACCGGAAGCGGTGGTGATGCGAGGAGGCGAACTTGTCACATGTGCCCAGGGGTCGTGGCTGGCGAAAAACCCAAGGTCTTCACGCCGACCACGGCCCTTTGGCAGATCAGGCCCTCTTGGCTGTCAAAGGTGGCTGTCACCGCCCTCTCAAAGAAGATCGGTGACCACCGTTTTGGCTGGTAGGGCGCCTGGGACTCGAACCCAGAACCTACGGATTAAAAGATCGCCCTCGGGCCGTTCTGTACGGTTCAATGCAGGTCACAGGGCATGCGTGGTCCATCCTGAACGGCTCTGGACGCCCCTGTATTGCAACCCAAGCTGCAACCCTGTGCCCGGTGGGCTGGGGCTGAGGCACGAAGTCCCGGACCGTCGATCGCCCCCGGCCGTGAGCTGAGATCAGCCATCGCATGGCGATCGTGAGGGTGGTATGTGTCCGATGCTGTGAGGGTAGTTTGAAACGTTCACTTCACGGCGCTTGGGCATTTAGTAATTCCAGGGAGAAGTCACCACAGCCTCAACCCTTGGTGCACCTGCTGGGGCAATCGGATACTGGACATGCAACGGGCAGGTTCATGAGGCGGTGGATGACTATAGGGCTTATGGTGCTATATGGGATGTTCAGCCCCGGTTTCGTAGCGATCTGATCACAGCGCATCACACTCGGAACGTTCGATACCAGAATGAAAGGCATGGGCTGGCGCGGATGGCGGTGGGCAGTCTCCGGACTGGCGATCGGCGCCTCGGTCGTTCTCCTGGGGTTCGCGCTGCGCGCTTGGGATTTGGGGGCAGCGGCCAACATCGCGCAATTACTGTCGCTGCTTCCGATAGCGATCGGAATGATCGGCTGGGCACGCACCAGAGGCGAGGCGGTCAGCACCTCATCGGACGCGCTGGAGGCCCTGGACGAGCTGGTACGGACGATCGAGGAAAAGACCGATCGAATCGAGCAGTCGATGGCCCAGCAGAACAACATCGGCGAAGGGCTGTTGAAAACACGGGATCGGCTGACCCAGGCCACGACCCAACTGACGATCGAGCGGCAGAAACTTCATGACCGACTCGCGGCCAGCCAATCCGTCATAAGCGCCACTGCCGAGGTCGGCAAGGCGGAGCGTGAACGGCTAGAAGCCGAGGTTGCCCGCCTTCGCCGGGACCTTCGAGACACGCAGCAGCGATTGGCGGTGGCGGAACGACTGCGCGGAGAGGCTCAACGGCGGCTGGAGGAATCCGAACGGCAACGCGCCCAAGGTGAACGACTCCTGCGTGAGGCTTATGCCCAGGCAGCTGAGGCGCGGCGTCACCTCGCCGACACCGACGCCCGCCCCGTGCTGGAGAGCGCCTCCCCTGCGAGTTGGGCTTTGCCGGTCATCGCCGACACACAACTGATGGGGGACAACGACCAACAGGCGGTCGAAGAGATCTTTCGCTATGTCGACGACGTCTTCCACCAGGAGGCCGTCACCCTCGACCAGGTTCAAAACGATCTTGCTGTAACCGCTGCCACCGCACATCGACTCACCGACCCTGACGGAGCGGGCAGAGTTGGCGTCTCGGACGACCGGCGCTCGGCGCTCCGTTTACCGAAGCGGCGAGGCTGGAAGGTATTTGCCGGTATAGGCTCGCTGGCCGCCGCTTTTACTCTCGTAGCAATCTATTTAGCTGGACCGCTTCTCACCCCTTCCGAGTGGACCCATAAAACCAACTCATCGATCGATTCGAGTCCGGCGGTGGTGAACGGCGTCGTGTACATCGGCAACAACTATGGCAAGGTGTATGCGCTGGATGCGGCGACCGGCGCTGAACGCTGGACCCGAAAAGTCGGTGATTGGGTCTTTTCGAGTCCGGCGGTGGTGAACGGCGTCGTGTATGTCGGCAGTGGCGATGGCAAGGTGTATGCGCTGGATGCGGCGAACGGCGCCGAACGCTGGACCCACAAAACCGGAAAATTGATTAATTCGAGTCCGGCGGTGGTGAACGGCGTCGTGTACATCGGTGGCGGCGATGGCAAGGTGTATGCGCTGGATGCGGCGACCGGCGTTGAACGCTGGACCCGAAAAGTCGGTGATTGGGTCTTTTCGAGTCCGGCGGTGGTGAACGGCGTCGTGTACATCGGTGGCGGCGATGAAAAGGTGTATGCGCTGGATGCGGCAACCGGCGCTGAACGCTGGACCCACAAAACTGGCGGTGGGGTCCGTTCGAGTCCGACGGTGGTGAACGGCGTCGTGTACATCGGCAGTGACGATGACAAAGTGTATGCGCTGGATGCGGCGACCGGAGCTGAACGCTGGACCCACAAAGTTGGTAATAACAATCAGATCTTTTCGGGTCCGGCGGTGGTGAACGGCGTCGTGTACATCGGCAGTGACGATGACAAAGTGTATGCGCTGGATGCGGCAACCGGCGTTGAACGCTGGACCCACAAAACCGGCGGTGGGGTCTTTTCGAGTCCGGCGGTGGTGAACGGCGTCGTGTATGTCGGCAGTGGCGATGGCAAGGTGTATGCGCTGGATGCGGCGAACGGCGCCGAACGCTGGACCCACAAAACTGGCGGTGGGGTCCGTTCGAGTCCGGCGGTGGTGAACGGCGTCGTGTACATCGGTAGTGACGACGGCAAGGTGTATGCCCTGAATGCGAGGACGGGATGAGCTCAGCCAAGCGTTTAGACGTTGCCCCGTTCTGCTGATAGTTGTATAAGGGCAAAGCAGATGCATTGGTAGTGGACCAGCTGGCTGTGCTGAACAAGTTATTGGGGCGGCGGCGCGGCCCCGGTGCGGCGGCCGGTGGTCGAGTACGGCGCGCGGGCGATGCGGCGGGCGGCCTGCAGTCCCGCCGCCGGCCGAGACCGGCGCCCACGCCGCACGCTCGGGCGGCGTTCGGGCGGCGGGCCGTGCGGCGGCGCGCCGCGCCGCCGCGCTTGATACCCCACAAGAACAATTCGGCAGACTACGCGCTACGTCTGGCGTCCTTGTCCGCCTCGGCGATGAGCTCGACCAGGTCAGCGAGGATTTTGGGGCTGGCAGCGATGGTGGCGTGGGCGTTCATGGTGTGCGGGCTGCCGTCCAGGTCGACCACGGTCGCCCCGGCTTCGCGGGCGATGAGGACGCCTGCGGCGGTGTCCCATGGCTTGTTGCTGAGCATGATGTTGGCGTCGAGCTTGCCTTCGGCCACCCAGGCCAGATCGACCGCGGCTGAGCCGAACATCCGGACCCGTTGCACGCGGGCGGCCAGTTGGTGGGTGAGGGCCAGGCGCAGGCGGTTCTTCTCGGCAGCGTCGTCGCCCACGGCGTAGTCGCCGATGGCCACGACCGCGGCGCTGAGATCGCCGGTCTGGCTGGTGCGGATCTCCTGGCCGTTGCGCTGTGCCCCGTGGCCTTCGGCCGCGCTGTAGCGGGCGCCGAGGAAGGGCAGGTCGATGACGCCCAGGCAGGGTAGGTCCCTGTCGATCAAGCCCAGGGAGACACCGCACAGCGGGATGTCGTGCAGGAAGTTGGCGGTCCCGTCGATCGGGTCGAGCGCCCACATCAGACCGCCCCTGACATCGGCCGGGCCGCCCTCCTCCTCGCCCAGAAAGGCGACCTCTGGTGTTTCCCGGCTGAGGAAGTCTCGTACGGCGTGCTCCACGGCGTAGTCCACCTCGGTGGCCATGTCACGGTCGCCCTTGGCGGTGACGGCCCCGGGCAGGTGAGTTTTGACGATCTCGGCGGCGATGGAGATGGCCTGCTCGGCGATCGGCAGGAACGCGCGGGTGTCGATGGTCATACGGGGCGGCTCCGCTCCCACATCGAGGTGAACACCTGGTCGAAGACGGGGAACAGCCCGTCGGCGGCGGTGTTGTCGTTGATCACGATGGTAGGGGAGTCGACCCCGCGCGCTTGCGGCAGGTAGGGCTGGACCACGCAGGTGGCCCCGTCCACGATGAGGAGGTTGAAGCGGATCGTCTCGTCATAGACACGTAGTTCGAGCAGTTCGGCGGCCTCGGGGGCGAGCCGGGCCGCAAGGCGGGTCAGCATGCTGATGTTGAGGGTGGTCAGCGTGACGAGGGTGCCGTCTTCGTAGCCCTCCTCGTCTTCACGGGCGCGGATCGCGGTGCCTTTGGGGTCGAGGAACAGGCATCGGATGCGGGTGCCGTTCTCCAGCAGTCTTTTGAGCCGGTGGTCGGGGTAGCTCTGGCAGAGCACGTTGAGCGACAGACCGGCGGCGTTGATCTCCTTAGCGGTGTCGAACAGGACCGAGGGCGGGTAGGCGGAGGCGAACGCGGAGCGGCTGCTGAACACGGCAGTCACGTCGGCCATCTGGGGTGTGCTGCCGGGCTCGGCGACGGGCTCGGCGTTCCTCGGTGGCTCGATGCTGCCCCTCGGTGGCGGCTGGTGACCGTTCGGGGAGAACAGCTCTTCGGCGGTCCGGCCGGGGAACATCTTCTCCAGGACCCGGCAGTGGTCGGAGTACGGCAGGCCTTTGAGTTCGCCGGAAAGCCAGCGGTGAAGTTGTGCCCGGCTCGGCCATTTCCCCTGCAATGTTGAATCCACCAGCTTGGCTGCTTTGTCGTATTCCTTGCAGAAGGTCTTGTATGTCTGCCAGTGGCGTTGCTGCAAAAGCGTTTTCAACAGGATCTGCTGGTCAGCCACGGCCGCGCCTTAATCCGGAGGGGACTCGTAGAGGCAGGTTATCGATGAATGCGAAGCGAGAGGAGACATGGACGAGACAAAGCGAAACGTCATGATCGCAGATGACACATGGAGGCGGTCGAGACGTGACGCGGTGCTGGGAAATCCTCGGAGCATGTCAGGGCGGTGCGGTTCATGTGAGGGGCGGGGCTGGAAGTACATCAGTCCCCGGCGCGGGTTGCTGGCCGGAATCGGTGAAGGCAGGTCGTCTGTCCGGGTCAAGGGCGACTGTTCGGCATGCTGGGGCCTGCGTGCCCTGAAGAGCGATCAAGGGGCGAGGAGATGAACGGTATGGAGGGTCTCAGGGGCGTATCCGCGCTGGATGTGGCCGAATCACTACAGGTCGCGTTGGCGAACCGGGGAATCAGGGCCGACGTCAACGGCGATTACGGGCTGGCGGTGGTGTCGGTCTGGGCGGGACTGACCGTCTGGTGTAACGGCAACCTCTTCTGGTGGAACGTCGGCCAGAGCCCCGCGACCCGCAACCCGGTCTACGCCCAGCAACCGGCGGTGGAACTCGAACAGGCCACCCGGCGAGTCATTCGCCGCTATGTCGACCTTCGCCAGCGACAGACCAATACTCCGACGTCCTCGACCTCTCCGCAGGTCGATCATGGGCCGCGCTGATCCGGAAGCGCTGACGGACGCGAGGCCTGTCGAGGTCCGGCACGCCTGGGAGCTGCGGGTAGGTGACTGGCTCGCCTTCGAGTACGGCTCCGCGACGGCTCCGTGGGCAAGCGAGATGCTGCCCGTTCTGGCTGAGAGCGACGAGCCGACGGCCCCGCCACTGGGGTGGACGTGGGGCTTGGTTACCGAGATGGGTGACGCGCTGCGGCGCACCTTCCCCGTGGTGGCCGACAGGTGGACGGTGTGGGTGCTGTGTGAGTTCGGCGATCAGTCGTCGATCATCACCGGCATTCCACACGAGGTCATGATCGTGACCCGGCGTTCCGCCTCCTAAAGACGAGTGCGGCGGTGAGATGGTGGGGCATCTGGAGGGGTGGCCTTGCCCGTGCGGTTGAGAGGACTGGCGCAGGGAGTCCTGAGACTGGCGCTCACCGCCGCACTCTTTGCTCATGTGGGGAGATCGGCTAGGCAAGCCGCTCCCCCGGCCCTATGCTGACGATAAGTCGAGCAGTTGGGTTGTTGTCATGTCTCTGTCTGATGAGGAATACGCACCGCCGAAGTACGCCCAGATCGTCACGGCGATCCGGCGTAAGATCGCCGACGGCACCTATCCGCCTGGTTCGCAGTTGCCTTCGGAGTCGCAGCTCGTCCGTGAGTTCGCGGTCAGCCGTCCCACGGTGGTGCGGGCGCTTCAGACATTGCAGCTGCGCGGGATCATCGACCGCGAGCATGGCAGGGGCTCGTATGTGAAGACCCCGCCGCCCGGCGCCATGCAGGAGTCTTCCCGGCCGGGCCGCGCCGTACTGGACCATGTGGAGGCGTCCGAGGGCGGGACGGTCATCGAGGCGGGGGCGCGACCGGCGCCGGGCAACGTGGCCGGGATGTTCTCCTTCCCTGAGCACACGCCGGTCACGATGCGGCGGGTGCTGCTCAGTGAGGCCGACGAGCCGTGCGAGCTGGTGACGTTCTGGTCTCCGATCGAGCTGGCCGAAGGCACGGACCTGGGGCGCGAGACGCCGTTGACGGTGAGTGTGCGCCAGCATCTGCACAGCGTGAAGGGGCTGCGGCTGGATCGGGTGGTGGAGCGTCTGGCCGCTCGTCATCCTCTGTCGCACGAGATCAAGACGCTGGGGCTGGGCAGGTCCGCGGCCGTGCTGGGGGTGTCGGCGCGGGTGTTCGACGCTTCGGGGCAGCTGGCACTGGTGGTCGAGATCGCGCTTCCCGGGGCGCTGCATGAGCTTGAGGACTCCTACGCGCTGTGATGTGACCTAAGTCACATCGATTCTCGGAAACTTGTGTTGTCGAGTTGCCGTTGTCTGGGTACTGTCTAACTCGACAGTACGAGTTAGCGACTTTACGACAGGAGGAACGACCATGGCTATCCAGGGCCCGATCGCGATCGGTTTCGAGCAGGTCTTCCCGCACGGCTGCTACCTGGTCGGTGAGGTGCAGCAGGTCAAGGACTTCGACGCTTCCACCAACGGCCGTACGGTCTACGCCAAGGACAAGACCACCGGCCTGCCCGTCTGGCAGGTCTCCGTGGTCGACGCCGACCCCGAGGCCAAGGCCTCCCAGAAGTCGGTCACCGTCAAGATCCTCACCGAGGTCCAGCCGGTTCCCCCGCCCCCGCTGCCCGGCCTGCCCTTCACCCCGGTCGAGTTCGACGGCATGAGCGTCACGCCCTACGTCGGCCAGGACACCGGACGCCTGGCCTACTCGCTGCGGGCGCGGGCGATGCGCGCTCCCCACACCGCTACGACCAGCACCCCCATCAAGCCCACCGCCCCGGCGTCGGCCTCGGCCAAGAACGCCACCACCAACACCGCAACCACGACCGGCAAGGAGATCGCAGCATGACCACCCGCGACTACCAGCCCTACACCTACGTCACCGCCTCCATCCACGACGGCAACACCCAGCTCGAGGTGTCCTTCCACACCGCCGAACTGTCGGTCATGGCACTGACCGTCCAGGGCATCCGCCCCTACCTGTGCGTCGGCAGCGCCGAAGGCCAGCTGTCCATCTCCACCACCGGCGGCGGACCGGTCACCTCCGCCGACCTGGACCTGGCCCGCCAGATCGCCACCGCCGCCACGCGGTACCGGGACGAGTGCGAGCGGCTCTACGCCGTCCAAGCCATCGTTCCGGCCCCCTCACCCAACCGGGACGACGACCCGGCCTGAGCAACGTAAGCGGGGCCGCTGGAAGTTGCAGCTCCCGGCGGCCCCTCGGTTCTCCCCAGACACGCAATCAAGGAAGAGGTCTCCAGCCTAATGTTCAAAAAACTGCCCGGCGACGAGGCACAGCGCCTCGTCTCCACCACTCCCGACACCGCCGTGGTCTTCCGCCCGGCCGTGGTCCGCACCCCGGTCATGGCCACCCTGCTCGTCTACGCCTGGCGTGCAGTCGCCGCACTCGTGCGCCTGGTCTGGCGGCACCCGATCGCCTCGGCCGTCGTTGCCGTCCCCGGCGTGATCTGGACCGTCTACGGCTGGCCGTACGGCCTCAGCGCCGTCGCCCTGCTGCTGGCCGTCCCCGCGCTGTGGGCACTGGTGCACCGTGCCTCGTTCCTGCACCTGGTCGGCTGGCGGCTGCTGGCCTTCTGCCGCCTGCTGTGGGTCTATCGGAGGCACTGGCACGCGGTGATGACCATCTCCGGATTAGCGCGTCACGTGAGCGGGCGCGACTACCTGCCCTGCCTGCTCGGCGTGGTGTGCACCTCGTGGGCCGACCTGGTCACCGTCAAGATCCTCACTGGGCAGGCCGTCACCGACTGGGCCGACCGCATCGAGCAACTCGCTCACGGGTTCGGCGCCGCCTCCTGCCGGGTTACTGTCACTCGATCCGGTCGGCTGCTGCTGACCTTCCCTCGGCGTGATCCGCTGGCCGTGCCGCTGCCCGCGCTGCCGATCCCGGCCGTGGTGTCGGTGGGGCCTGTGGAGATCGGCCGGTGCGAGGACGGCACCCCGTGGCGGCTCAAGATCCACGGCACCCATGTCCTGGTCGCGGGCGCCACCGGGGCGGGCAAGGGGTCGGTGATCTGGTCGACGATCCGCGGGCTGCTACCCGCCGTACAGACCGGGCTGGCGGAGATCTGGGCGCTGGACCCCAAGCTGATGGAACTGTCCTTCGGCCGCGACCTGTTCGGCGACCACTACGCCGCCTCTCCGGAAGCCTGCGTCGCCCTGCTCGAAGCCGCGGTGAAGGTCATGCAGGAACGCGCGGGACGGTTCGCCGGGGTCCGCCGCAACCACGTTCCCACCGTGGAGGATCCGTTCGTGCTGGTGGTTGTGGACGAGGTGGCGTTCCTGACCGCCTACCAGCCCGACAAGGGCCTTCGGGTACGCACCATCGCCGCCCTGGCGACTCTGACGACTCAGGGGCGGGCGGTCGGGGTCGGAGTCCTGGCCGCGCTCCAGGACCCACGCAAGGACGTGCTGACCATCCGCAACCTGTTCCCCGACAAGATCGCCCTCCGCCTCGACGAGTCCGAACAGGTCGACATGATCCTCGGCGACGGAGTCCGGGATCGGGGCGCCCTGGCCGATCACATCTCCCCGGTTCCCGAACAGGGCGCGGGCGTCGCCTACGTGCGGCTGGAGACCTCGCCGGATCCGATCCGCGCCCGCGCTACCTACGTCTCCGACGATGACATCCGGAACATGGTCGCCGTGTTCGGCGCCGACACGCTGCCGTTGCCGGAGGTGGCCTGATGCGAATCGTCTTCCACGGCTCCTGGACCGAGCTGAGCGCCTGCGGGCTGCTCGACCTGAACGACGCCCCGATCCCGCCGCGCCTGGTGCTGGTCAACCTCCAGCTCTGCAAAGACCCCTACGGCGACGCCTACCGGCTGCACGCCGACGTCCTCGACCCACATTGGAAGGAGGTCAGGTGACACACACCATCCACCCGTCCGCCCCCACACCCCCCAACGGAGCCGACCGCACCCTTCCCCGCACCGTCCGTGACACCCTGCCCCTGGCCCTCGACGTCGCCGTCGAAGTCGCCAAACTCAACGGCGTCTGCATCCGCCCCATCGAACTCCGCCGCTTCGACACCCACACCGGCACCAGCGAACCCTTCGACATCCCCTGCGGCACCACCAACGAGACCAAGTGCCCGCCCTGCGCCCAGCGCAACAAGCAACTGCGCAAGGCCCAGTGCCGCGAGGGCTGGCACCTGGAAAGCGAGCCCGTGGCCGAGCCGCAGCCCAGCACCGCCGATCAGCGCTGGCTGATCGAGTTCCGCGCCGACGTGCAGGCCAAGCGCGATGCCGCCGAGCGCAATGGCGAAGACGTGGCCGACTGGGACGAGGCGATCGCGGGCATCGACGCCGAGATCAACGCCGCCGGAATGCGCGGCACCGTCACCGGCGGCCGAACCTCTCCCCGCCGCTCCCGCTCCACACGCCGTCGACAGGACGCTCCAGATCTGCCCAAGCGGGCCCGGCAGAACACGACCCTCGGGCGGACCTTCGTCACCCCGGACGGGAAGGTGCTCCGGCCCTCGCTGTTCGTCACCCTCACCCTGCCCTCCTACGGCAAGATCCGTCCCGGCCAGGGCATCCCGGCCGACCCGGCCACCTACGACTACGCGACAGCGGCCCGCGACGCCCTGCACTTCTCCAAGCTCGTCGACCGGTTCGTGCAGAACCTGCGCCGAGTGGCGGGCTACGACGTGCAGTACTTCGCCACCGTGGAACCCCAGAAGCGCTTTGCACCACACCTGCACATGGCAATTCGCGGAACGCTGCCGCGTGCGGAGATCAAGGCCATCGCCGCAGCCACCTACCACCAGGTGTGGTGGCCCTCTGTCGACGAAGTCCGCTTCGAAGGCGAGCACATGCCGGTCTGGGCCGAGCGGGATGAGCAGGCCGAGCCGTACCCGGACGGACAGAGCGGCGACTACCTCGATCCCGCCACGGGTGAGCTGCTCGCTACCTGGGATGAGGCGCTTAACCGGCTCGACGCTGACGAGGCGGCCGAACCCCTGCACGTAGTCCGCTTCGGCGCCCAAGTCGACGTGCAGGGGCTCCTGGCCGGATCGCCGGACGCCCACAAGCGGATCGGCTACCTGACCAAGTACCTCACCAAGAGCCTGGGCGACCCCCTCGACCTTGACCCCGACGAGGACGAGCAGGAAGAGGAGGCCGGTCCGGCTCGTGCGGCGATCAACCAGGCCCGCCGGGACCACGCCACTCGCCTGATCGAGGCGCTGCGCTACGAACCGTGCTCGCCTGCCTGCGCCAACTGGCTGCGGTACGGCATTCAGCCCAAGGGAGCCAAGGCGGGCATGATGCCGGGCCGGTGCCGCTCCAAGGCCCACAAGGCCGAACACCTCGGCTACGCCGGACGCCGCGTCCTGGTCTCCCGCAAGTGGTCCAACAAGACCCTCCGCGACCACAAGCAAGACCGTCGCGCCTGGGTCCTCGACATGCTCGGCCTACCTGACGACGCCGAGACCGACTCGCACCGCTACGTCTGGCGGCCTGTCTCGGCCAAGGACCCGACCCGGACTCCGCTGCCGGTGCGACTGCTGCGCGGAGTGGCCAACCGGCACCGCACCAGAGCCCAACTCGACGAACTACGGGCGAGAGCAGACGGCAGACCCCTCATAGATCTTTCGGCAACTGCGGCACTGGGGGAGGCGGCGTGAAGAAGAAGGACGAGTTGATGACCGTTCCCGAGATCCTCGACGAGTTGCGCGGTGTCTCCGAGCGAACGCTGTACCGCTGGCGCGAGATCGGGAAGTTCCCCGCCGGGTTCCGGCTGCCCAACGGCAAGCTCCGTCTCTACCGCAGCGAGTTCGAGGCCTGGCTGGAGACCCGGAGGGAAGCGGCGTGAGTACCTCCTACAAGGTCAAGTTCTGGGGCATCCGCACCAACACCAGGTCCGATGGTGCGGGCAAGAAGCCGCGTGTCGTCTCCCACACCGTCCGCTGGACCGTGGCCAACCGGGAGAAGTCCTCGACCTTCAAGACCAAGGGACTCGCCGAGAGCTACCTGTCGGATCTACGCCAGGCGGCCAAGAATGGCGAAGCATTTGACCTGGAGACCGGCCTTCCAGTGTCGATGGTCAAGGCCAAGGAGGCACGCACCTGGTACTCCCTGGCCGTCGCCTACGTCCACGCCTGGTGGCCGCACGCGGCGGCCAAGACCCGCGAGGGCATGACCGACACCCTCGCCTACATCACCCCTGTCCTCGTCAGTGACGTGCCCGGCCGTCCCGACGACGAGGACATCAGGCGGGCACTGCTGGAGTATTCCTTCGTCCCCGAGGACCGTCGCCCGGCCACCTCGCCGAAGGTTCTCAAGGTCGTGCGGTGGCTGGAGGCGGCCTCGTTGCCCCTGAGCGCTCTGGAGGACCTCAAGCACACGCGGGCGGCCCTGGAGACCATCTCCCTGCGCCTGGACGGCAAGGCGGCTGCCGCCTCGACCTACCGGCGTAAGCGGGCGGTTTTCCATCATGTGCTGGAGTACGCGGTGGAGCTGGGGGAGTTGTCCGGCAATCCGATCCATAAGGTGAAGTTCCGCAAGGTCAAGACCGGTGGCGAGATCGACCGGCGGGCGGTGGTCAACCCGGCCCAGGCGCGCGAGTTGCTCACCGCGGTGACTTATGCGGGCCGTACCCGGGGGCAGATGATGGCGGCCATGTTCGCCTGCATGTACTTCGCCGGGCTTCGCCCCGCAGAGGCGGCCGGGCTGCGCAAGGCGGACTGCGAGCTTCCCGCGGCAGGGTGGGGCGTGCTCACACTGGAAAAGACCCGGCCGGAGAGCAACAGGCGCTACACCGACTCGGGGAAGTCCAACGACGAACGGGGCCTCAAGCACCGCGACGACAGGGCGACACGGTGGGTGCCGATCCCTCCGGAGCTGGTGGCCATCCTGCGCGATCACATCGACAGGCATGGCGTCGCCGAAGACGGCAGGCTGTTCCGCACCCGGACCGGCCAGACCTTCCCTGGTTCCACAGTCTCGATGGTCTGGAAGCAGGCTCGCGCCTACGCCTTCACGCCCGACCAGGTCGCCTCACCCCTCGCGCGTCGGCCGTACGATCTGCGGCATGCGGCGGTCTCCCTCTGGCTGAACGCCGGGGTACACGCGCCGGAGGTGGCCGAGCGGGCCGGGCACGGGGTGGACGTGCTGCTCAAGGTCTACGCCCGGTGCATCGACGGGCAGCATGAGACGGCGAACAAGCGGATCTTGGAAGCGCTCACGACGTGACGTTCCCGACAGCTCAGCACGCAGGGCCCCGGGCATTCCTCGGGATCCTTCGTCGTGTCGGCCCAGGAGTCCCCGGAATCGTTCCGCGCGCCTCCGGAACTCCCGGCGCCACCTGGGAAAACGTCGCCGACTCCATTCCGCGTATGTTCCGCGAACAGTGGCACAGGGCTGCGTTCGACTGCGTCCGGCTGCATGTGCCGAGAAAGATCGACAGGAACAAAGGCCCAGCTCAAGGCCTTGTTTCCTGGTCGGGAGTGGTAGGGCGCCTGGGACTCGAACCCAGAACCTACGGATTAAAAGTCCGCAGCTCTAACCATTGAGCTAACGCCCCGCTGGAGACAGCGTACCGAGGATAGTGTCCACTAACGTCCGTCGCCAGGCCCGAGGGGGGCTGTCTGTTGGCCGAATCGTGTGTGGACGGGGGAGATGGATCATACAGTGGCACTCATGACGAGCTCGGGGTTTGAGCCCGCCGGGGGTGTTCGCGTGTCCTCGCGGCAAGGGTATGTCGTGGTGGATGTGGAGACCACAGGGTTTTCGCCGGCGAAGGGGGACCAGATCTGTGAGATCGCTCTCGTCTCCCTGGACGCGGAGGGTGCGACCGTCGACGAGTGGCACTCGCTGATCAATCCGCGACGCGCGACCGGGGCCGTGCACGTCCACGGGATCACCGACGCGATGGTCGCGAGGGCTCCCGTGATCGAGGAGGTGCTCGACGATATCTGGCGGCGGATTGCCGGGCGTGTCCTGGTGGCGCATAACACCTCCTTCGACCTCCGGTTTCTCAGGGTGCTGCCCGAAAGCCACTGGGTGACCGAGACCCTGTGCACGCAGAAACTCGCTCCTGACTTCATCCCCGAGGGAAAGTGGACTCTCGCCGCTTGCTGTGAGCGGGCGGGCATACCGCTCTCCGGCGCTCACGCCGCGCTGGCCGACGCGCGGGCCGCGGCTGAGCTGTTCCGCTCCTATCTGCGCCGGGGCGTCTCCTGGGAGGGAGAGCTCGGCAGGGCGGCGCAGGCTCCTGAATGGCGCCCCAGCGGCAGGCCTCAGCGGCCCGGGCTTCAGCGGTAGCGGGCGCGTGCGGGAACAGGCCTCAACGGGGTTCGCGTCTCGGTGAGAGCGGGCGGCGGCGCCTGGATCTCGGACTCTGCCGCCTCCACGCGTCACGACGTTCCCTCGGAATCCGAGCGCGGGGGGGGGTGTGGAGGGGGGGGCCCCGGGGGGGGGGGGCGGGCCCGGTGGGGGGGGGA
>NZ_JBFBCE010000101.1:0-34478 GCF_040689595.1 Streptosporangium sp. NPDC051023
GACGGCATATGCCGTCCGGCCCAGGTACCCACACCACCCAATCGGAAGTCTAATACATCACATCTAGTATATGCAAAGAATGGGATGAACAGCGGCAGGTCGAGCTCGCGGCCGTTTCCCCTGTCCGACATCCAAAGGAGTAGCCACCCGATGACCGTGACACCCGTCCCGTTCGACCCCGATCTCCTGCCCGTCTACCAGGCGCTCCACACCGGCGGGGGCCCGCCGCTCGGCCCGGAGACCGTACGCGCGCAGCGCGACGGCGGCGGGTTGATGACCAAGCCCATCGAGGAGATCCTCGGCGGCCGCCCGGTGGAGTTCGAGGACCGGGTGATCCCGGGCCCGGCCGGAGCCCCGGACCTCACCGTCTCCATCCTGCGCCCGAAGGGCGGGGTCACGACTCCGGCCGCGCTGTACAACATCCACGGCGGCGGGATGTGCATGGGCAACCGGTTCTGGTCCATGGAAAGCTTCGTGGAGCTCGTCGACATCTACGGGCTCGTCGCGGTCTCGGTCGAGTACCGGCTCGCACCCGAGCACCCGCATCCCGCACCGGTCGAGGACTGCTACGCGGGCCTCGTCTGGGTCTCCGAACACGCCGACGAACTGGGCTTCGACCCAGGACGGATCGTCGTGATGGGGCGCAGCGCGGGCGGCGGCCTCGCCGCGGGCGTGTCGCTGCTGGCGCGCGACCGGGGTGGGCCCGCCATCGCCGGGCAGGGGCTGTACTGCCCGATGATCGACGACCGGAACACCACGGCGTCGAGTTACCAGTACGACGGGATCGGCTGGTGGGACCGCAACAGCAACCTCTGGGGCTGGCGTTTCCTGCTGGGTGACGACGCGGGCGGCCCGGAGGTGTCCCCGTACGCCGCGCCGTCGCGGGCGACCGACCTGTCCGGTCTCCCGCCCGCCTACATCGACGCGGGCGCCTGCGAGGTGTTCCGCGACGAGGCCGTCGACTACGCGACACGCATCTGGGCGGTCGGCGGCCAGGCCGAGCTGCACATCTGGGCGGGGGCGTTCCACGGCTTCACGGAGCAGGCCCCCGACGCCACGGTCAGCCGGGCGTCGAAGGCCGCCCGCGACTCCTGGCTCGAGCGTGTCCTCGGCCTCCCCCGCGCGACCGCCCGGGAGGCCGAAAGCGGCCAGCCGGTCAGCACGCCGATCGGCGGGGCACACGGATGACGACGGCCACCGCCCTCGATATGCACCATATTTGACATGTGATATATCAAGTGTAGAATTCAAAAGAAGACGTCACGTAGCGCCGTCGTCGGCCCCGGCGAGGATCGGGGCCAGGCCGTCCGGCGATCCAGACGAAGTGAGGAGCGATCCATGACGCAGAACTTTCTCCCTGCAGAACTCGATTTGAGCGATGCGAAGCAGCGGCCGCTCGTGCCGCCGAGCGCCACGCCCATCGAGCCGGCTGAGATTCTCACCCGCAACCGCGTCCTGCACATCAGCGAGGACAAGAAATTCATCATCGGCCACTGGGAGTGCGCGCCGGGAGCGTCCCGTTGGGAGTACCCCAACCGGGAGGAGTCCATCTACGTGCTGTCCGGCAGCATGACCGTGCAGGAGGACGGCGGCGAACCCGTCAAGCTCACGCCCGGGTCGAGTGCGGTGTTCCCCATCGGCTGGAAGGGCACCTGGACCGTCCACGAGACCTTCCAGAAGGTGTACCACATCTACCGCCAATAGATCTGGCGCGTAGAAAGGCCCGGAAGCCGTACGGCTTCCGGGCCTTCGCCATTGTGCGCCTGGCACGGGCGGGTCGCCCGGGGGGGAAGTCCCCTTCTACTCGCGGACGGGAAAGTGGCAGGCGTTGAGTGCGCCGAGCCCGGTGCGGTCGAGCAGTCCGGGTTCCTCCTCCGCGCACACGTCGGCGGCCTTCCAGCACCGGGTGCGGAACCGGCAGCCGCTCGGCGGATCGGTCGGGCTGGGGACGTCGCCCTCAAGGATGATCTCTTTCCTGGAGCCGCGGGAGCTGACCTCAGCCGAGGGGATGGCGCTCAGCAGCGCCTGCGTGTACGGGTGGCCGGGATCGGACAGCACCTCCGGCCCTGCCTCGACGATCCGGCCCAGGTACATCACCAGCACGCGGTGGCTGACGGCGCGCACAACGGCCACGTCGTGCGCGATGAGCAGGTAGGACAGTCCCAGCTCGTCCTGCAGGTCCATGAGCAGGTTGATGATCTGGGCCTGGATCGACACGTCGAGCGCGGAGATCGGCTCGTCGAGCACCAGCACCCGCGGCTTCAGCGCGAGCGCACGCGCGATGCCGATGCGCTGCATCTGCCCGCCGGAGAACTCGTGCGGGAACCTGTTCGCGTACACGGGCTGGAGCCCGACCATCTCCAGGAGCTCTTCGGCCACGAACTTGTCCCGTTCGATCCCCTGCACGCGGAGGGGCTCCTCGATGATGTCCCGCACCCGCATCCGCGGGTTGACCGACGCGAACGGGTCCTGGAAGACGATCTGCACCTCCCGCCGCAGCATCCGCATCTGGCTCCGGCTCGCGGTCCTCAGGTCCATGCCCTTGTACCGGATGGACCCGGCGGTCGGGCGGACCAGCCCGACGAGCGACCGTGCGACGGTCGACTTGCCGCACCCCGACTCCCCGACGAGCGAGACGGTCTGGCCCTTGTCCAGCGTGAAGTCCACTCCGTCGACGGCGTACACCGTCTCGGCGTACTGGCCGCGTCTGCGCCTGCCGAGCGGAAAGTGGATCTTAAGTCCCTCGATCCGCAGCAGCTCCTCGCCGACCGGTTCCGTGGGGTCCACCACATCTTGCTGTGTGCTGTGGAACATGAGCTCAGACTCCTCACCGTCGAGCACGAGCGTGGGGGCACGCTCAGGGGGTGACCTCTTCAAGGAAGTGGCATGCGGACCGATGGTCGTCCGTCGGCGCCGGGCGCAGCTCCGGCTGTTCCAGGAGGCACCGCTCCCGGTCGCCGCGGAGGCTGCACCTGGGCGCGAAGGAGCATCCGGGGGGCAGGTCCGTCGGGTTGGGCGGAAGGCCGTGGATCGGCGTGAGCCGCCGCCGGACGGAGTCCGCCGGCAGCCGGCTCGGCGTGCACCGGAGCAGGCCGACGGTGTAGGGGTGCTTGGGGTTTCCGAGCACCTCCTCGACCGTGCCCATCTCGACCACCCGCCCCGCGTACATGACCAGGACGCGGTCGACGTTCTGCGCCACCAGGCCGATGTCGTGGGTGATCAGCATGATCCCGACGTTGGTGCGCTGCTGCACCTCGCGCAGCAGCCGCATGATCTGCGCCTGGATCGTGGCGTCGAGCGCGGTGGTCGGCTCGTCGGCGATGAGCACCTTCGGGTCGCAGCTCATGGCCATGGCGATCATCACCCGCTGCCGCATGCCGCCGGACAGCTCGTGCGGATACTGCCGGGCGCGCCGCTCCGGCGCCGGCACCCCGACGGCCGCGAGCAGCTCGACGGCCCGGCGCCGGGCCGCCTCCTTGTCGGCCTTCGACGGCCTGCGCTGATGGGTCAGGATCCCCTCGGCGATCTGCGCTCCGATCCGATGGACGGGGTTGAGCGAGGTCATCGGGTCCTGGAAGATCATTGCTATGTCCGACCCGCTCGCCGCCCGCAGGCTGCGGCGATCGAGCGCCAGCAGGTTCTTCCCGCCCACCCAGATCTCGCCGGACACGACCTTGCCCGGGGGCTGCGGGATCAGCCCGAGGGCCGACATCGCGGTCACGCTCTTGCCCGACCCGGACTCGCCGACGATCCCCAGCGTCTCCCCGGCACGCAGGTCGAAGCTCACATCGGTCACCGCCGCCACGGTCCCGCGCTTGGTGGTGAACACCGTCGTCAGGTTCCGCACGGACAGGCATCCGTCCGACGCCGGGGTCTGCGGACGGTCGTGGATTTCGGATTCGGTCATGTCGGTCATCGACACACCTTCGGGTCGGCCGGTCTCCGGCAGGTCAATTGTTCGCGGTCCGGGGATCCAGGGCATCCCGCAGTCCGTCACCGAGGAGATTGAAGCCCAGGGCGGCGATGAAGATCGCCAATCCGGGCACCAGCGAGAACAACGGGTCTGTCTGCAGGTAGGTGGTGCCGTCGCGGAGCATTCCACCCCACGTGGCCGTGGGCGGCGGCAGGCCGAGGCCGAGGAAGCTCAAGCCCGCCTCGATCCGGATCGTCACGGCCGCGGTCATGCTGGCGATGACCACCATCTCGCCGCGCAGGTTGGGCCAGATGTGCTTGTACAGGATCCACGGCGCCCGCGCCCCGAACACGATGCTGCTCTTCACGAACTCCCGCTCCCTGAACGCCAGGGTGGGACCGTGCGCGAGCCGTGCGAACACCGGGACGATCCCGATCACGATCGCCAGCGTGATGTTCCAGGTTCCCTGCCCGAACAGGGCGACGAAGAGCAGGGCGAGGATGAGCCCGGGGAACGCCATCAGCACGTCGACGATCCACATGATCACGCGCTCGGTCTTCCCCCGGAAGTAGCCGGCGATCATCCCGACCGGAACACCCACCGCCATTCCCAGCAGCACCGACGACACCCCGATGATCATCGAGGCTTGAGTGCCGTGGATCAGCCGCGTGTAGATGTCCCGGCCGAACTGGTCGCGGCCGAGCCAGTGTTCGGCACTTGGCGGCTCCAGCTGGGCCGTCAGATCCTGGTGCGCCGGGTCCTGAGAGGTGAACAGGGTCGGAAAGAGCGCGACGAACACCAGAAAGGCGATTATCAGCCCGCCGATGACCAGCAGCGGATTGAGCCTGCGCAGTCTCCGCCTCCGGGGCTTCGAGGCATCTCGTGAGCCACCCTTGCCCGGCGGGGGGACGTCGGCTGTCACCACCGCTCCCGAGTCGTTCGTCGTCATGCTCGTACCGGCATTCGTGTCGTCTCGACGTCACTCGGGCGCCGAGGGCTGGGGATACAGAGCGGCCGGAGATTTATCGGATTCATGGGGGACCTCACGCCGTCTTGGTTCGGGGGTCGAGGACGTGGTAGAAGGCGTCGACGGCCGCGTTCACGAGGACGATCACCGTGGTGACCACGATGATGCAGCCCTGCACGGTCGTGTAGTCACGTGCCTGCATGGCGTTGACCATCAGGCTGCCCAGCCCCGGGCGGGCGAACACCGTCTCGATGAGCACCGCGTCCCCCACCAGGGTGATGAACGAGATGCCGGTGATCGGGACGAGCGGAAGCGAGCCGGGCTGGAGCACGTGGCGCACCAGGACGCGGCCCTCCCGCACCCCTTTCGCCCGCGCCGTACGGACGTGGTTCTCCCCGATGACCTCGACCATGAGCGAGCGGGTGACCCGGGAGAGGAAGGCGGTGCTCACGATCCCCATGGCCAGCGCGGGCAACAGGATGCGTTGCAGGTTCGAGCCGAGCTCCGTGAAGGGGGCGACCCCGTTGGTCGGCAGGCCGAGCGGCAGCGCGATGAACAGGACCAGCAGCACGGCGACGAAGAAGCTCGGGAAGGACAGCCCGATCAGCGACAGGACCCGCCCGACGACGTCGGGCGACCTGTCCTTCCACACCGCTTCCACGATGCCGAGGGTGATCCCGCCGAGATTGCCGATGATGAGCGCCGCCACAGCGAGCTCGAGCGTGTGCGGGAGCACACTCAGGATCGTCTCGCTCACCGGCAGGCCGTTGGTGAGCGACTCGCCGAGGTTGCCCTGGGCGAGCTGCGTCAGGAACTTCCAGTACTGCAGGAACACCGGGTCGGTGAGCCCGAGCTTCTCGTTGAGCCGCGCCACCGCGTCCGGGGACGCGTCCTGGCCCAGCATGGCCACGGCGGGACCGCCGGGGGTGAGCCGGATCAGGAAGAAGACGGCGGTGGAAACCACCGCCAGGGTCAGCAGCAACCGCCCGAACAGCTTCAGGAAGTAGCGTGCCATCAGCCGTTCTCCGCTCGTGAGGCCACGGGTGCGCCGCAGGCGGCTCGCGATGCCGCGAACACGTCGGCGAGCACGGGAAGGTTCCGCACGGAGGTCCGTGCGATGAGCGTCGTGGCGACGCAGTTGTGCCACCGCGTCTCGAGGTCCCGCTGGACTTTCTCGGGTGGGCCGACCAGCGCGATCGCCTCGACCATCTCCGTGGGCACAGCGGCCGCCATGCCCTCGCGATCACGGGCCTTGAACCGCTCGATGATCTCCTTGCACGGCTCCTCGAAGCCGAGCCTGGCGATGGAGTTGTAGTGGAAGTTCATGCCTTCCGCGCCGTTGGCCGCGACCTGGAAGGCGATGCCCGGCCGGAGCTGGTCGGCGGCCGTCTCGACGTCCGGCCCGAACGCGACGAACACGCCGGGAGCCACCTCGAAGTTCTCGGGGCGCCCTCCCGGCCTGCGGCGGAAACCGATCTCGAGGCGTTCCCGGTACCAGTGGTCGAACTCCGGGGAGAAGTTCGTCGGCAGCCAGCCGTCGGCGATCTCGGCGGCCAGCGAGATGTTCTTCGGCCCCTCCGCGCCCAGGTAGATGGGGATGTCGGTGCGGGCGTCCCGGATACCCGTGCGGATCGAGCGCCCTAACCCGGTTCCGCCGGTCACCGGGAGCTTGTAGATCTCGCCGCGGTGGGCGACCCGCTCCCGCGCGAACGTGTCACGCATGATCGTGACGTACTCGCGGGTCCACCGCAGCGGCCGTTCGAAGGGCATCCCGTACCACCCCTCGACCACCTGCGGGCCGGACAACCCCAGACCGACGACCACGCGCCCGCCGGAGAGCCGGTCCAGCGTCATGGCGGCCATCGCGGTCGCGGTCGGGGCGCGGGCCGCCATCTGCGCGACGCCCGTGCCGAGACGCATCGTCCGGGTCTTGGCGCCCCACCAGGCCAGGGGGGTGAAGGAGTCGGTGCCGTACGACTCCGACGTCCACCCCGACTCGTAACCCGCGGCCTCGGCGACCTCGGCGGCGTCGGCACCCAGCGTGTAGATCGAGCAGGCGAGCCTATCGATCACTTGGTGCTCCTTCCGGCCCGACCAGCACCCGCGGCGTGGTCACCACTGGAAGTTCGCCTCGTTCTCCCGCCTCGCCAGCTGCGCGGTGCGCATGACCCGGTAGCCCGCCTGGACGGCGGCGCCGTAGGGGATCTCTGCGGATTCGTAGAAGAACCTCTTCGCCATGTGCACCGCGTAGGTCGGGTTCGCCGCGATCTGCCGCGCCACCTCCATGGCTCGTTCCTCGAGCCGCTCAGCGGGCACGACCTCGTTCACGATGCCGATCCGCAGGGCCTCGTCCGCCGGCACGCGTCGGCCGGTGACGAGCATCGACATCGCCGCCCGCGTGCCGACGACCTCGCGCAGCCGCGGGATGCCGTTGCCCTGGACGAGGCCGTGCGTGACCTCCGGGTGCCCGAACACGGCGTCCTCGCTCGCGATCACGAGGTCGGTGAGGTTCACGACCAGCGTCCCGAGACCCAGCGCGTAGCCCTGCACCGCCGCGATGATCACGGGCCGTGCGTACCGGAAATTGTGCGACATCTCGGTGCCGGTGGACACCTCGAACGAGGGCGTCCGACTCTGCCCTAGCTGGTTGCCCAGCTCGCTGAGGTCGGTGCCGCCGCAGAACGCCCGGCCCTCGGCCCGCAGCACGACCGCGCGGCAGTCCTGCAGCTCATCGCCGGTGAGCACCGCCGCCAACTGCCGGTGCATCTCGAAGTTGAACGCGTTGAGCTTCTCCGGCCGATTCAGCGTGATGACGCCGACACCATCGGTCACGACCTGGAATTCGACCTCGGCCACTACAGCACCTCTCTTCCGCACAGCACGGGATCAGCAGTTGTTCGCTTGGGCTTCGACGGTGGCCTTGTAACTCGGCTGCCAGTTGCCGGGAATCGTGGCCGGCGGCTCGACGCCGCCCATGGTGAACCCGCAGACCGCACCGTATGCCTGGTAGGCCACGAAGAGCGGCTTCGCCGCGGCGTCCGCGAGGATCTTGTCGTTGATCTCCTGCCACAGCCGCGCCTGCTCCGCGGAGTCGGACGTCTCGGACGCCTTCTCGATCAGGGCGTCGGCCCCGTCGTATCCGCCGAAGTTCTGCGCCGGGTGCTTACCGCCCCGTACGGCCGAGGGTCCGTAGAAGAAGTCCGTGAACGGGATCTGCGGCGTGGGCCGGTAGGAGATGAGAGTGAGCATGAGCGGCTCCTGACCACTCATGATCGCCGTCTGCCAGGTGGGCACGTCCACGCTCTTGATCTTGACGTTGACGCCGACCTCCTTCATCTGGGCCTGAAGGACCTGGAAGGTGGTCGCGTTGCTGGGCGCGGTGACGGTGACGTCGAAGCCGTTGGGATATCCCGCCGCTGCGAGCATCTGACGCGCCTTCGCCAGGTCGAAGTTGTAGGCCAGGCCGGCCTGCTCCACGTGCGAGTCGGGGATTCCGCCCGGCAGCTGGGCCCCCCACACGCTGAGCGTCGGCTTCGCGGTCCGCTGCCCGGTCAAGGCCACGTAGTCGGCGCGGTTCACCGCGTACGCCAGCGCCTTGCGCACCTCTGGATTGGCGGTCGGGCCGACCTTCGTGTTGAACAGCAGGTACCAGGTGCCGAAGAGCGGAGCCTCGACGACCTTGAACCCCTTCCGGGAGTCGATGACCTCGAGGCCCTTGTCACCGGTCGCGGTGGGCGCCGCGACGTCGAGGTCGCCGCCGAACAAGGCGGCCTGCCGGGCCGTGTCGTCCGCCATGAACCGGATGTCCCACCCGGCGGACAGCGGCTTGCCCAGGTAGTAGTCGTCGTTCGCCAGCAACTTGATGCGCTGGCCCGGGGTCCAGCTCTCGAACTTGAACGGCCCCGGCCCCACCGGATGCTTGCCGAAGTCCTCGCCTTCGGCTTCCACCGCCTTCTTGCACACCACGAGCCCGCCCTGCCAGTTCGAGATCGTCGGCAGGAACGCGGCGGGTGAAACCGGGTGCTTCATCGTCACCTTCACGGTGCCGGCGTCCACCGCCTCGACCGTGTCATAGGCGGCGAACACCGAGGCGAACGTCGACGTTTCGGGGTTGGCCGCCCGCTTCAGCGAGAACACCACGTCGTCGGACGTCAGGTCGTACGCCGGGGTCTTCTGGCCTGCGGGGCACTTCACTCCCGCGCGGAGCGCGATCGTCCAGACCTGCTTGCCGTCCTGCGTCGTGGGCTGTGGGATCTCCTTCGCGATCCCCGCCTCGAACGGCGCCGTCGCGTTGCCCGACTGATAACGGACGAGGCCGTCGAACAGCATCATCGACAGGCTGCGGTCGACCGGCTGTACGGCGCGGACCGGGTCCATCGTCGTGATGCCCTCGGTGGCCACGCCCCATCGGATGGTCGGCCGCTCCTGTGTCGTCGAACCGCTGCCACCACAGCTGGTGACCGCCAAGACCGCGACGAGCGCGGCAGGGGCGACCAGGCGGGTTTGAAGTCCGCTTACCTTCATCGTTCACTCCCATGTCTCGGGCACTGACCCGATTCCGAAAGTCCAAGGAATTATTGATACGGGCCGTGCCGAGACGGCGGCGATCCCGTCCCCGATTGATAGAAACCGCGCTGGGTTGATTTCGCTTGCGGTGTATCTTTGAATGTTACACGTGAAATATCACATACGCAATGGTCATTCCGTCGTACGGATGACCGCCGCCGGGTTCCCCTGGCCGGTCGGCGCCCCCGCCGCCCCGTGGCCGCCGGACATCCCCTCGCGGGTCATCAGGCTGACGTCGCGGGCGTACTCGAAAGCGTGGTCGTAATCGAGCTCCTGGACGGCCCGGAAGACCCGCTTTGTGAGGCGGATCGCGGTCGGCGACTTCTCCGCCAGGGCCTGCGCGTAGCCGACGGCCTCGGTCATCAGGTCGGCGGCGGGAACGACCCGGGTGACCATGCCCATCGCGTGGGCCTCGGCCGCGTCGACGAAACGGCCGGAAAGCAGCAGGTCGAGGGCCTGGAGGCGCCCGACCACGCGGCTCAGGCCGACCGCCACCGTGACCGGGGCGATCCCGTGATTGGTCTCGGGATAGCTGAACCGCGCCGTGTCGGCCGCGATGACGACGTCGCACGACACCGCGAGCGCGCAACCGCCCCCCACGGCGAACCCGTTGACCGCGGCGATCACCGGCTTCGGCACCCGCGACAACCGCTCGTAGATCCGGTCGTTGTCGATCGCCTGCGCGTACCGGTCCCACAGGTCGTCCGGCCGGGGGCTCGTCCCGGCCTCCTTGAGGTCGGCGCCCGCCGAGAACGCGGGGCCGTTGCCGGTGATGACGATCGCGCCCACATCCGGGTCGGCGACGGCGTCGTCCACCGCCTGATGGAAGCGCCGCATCAGCTCGCTGTTCAGCGCATTGCGGACCTGGGGACGGTTGAGGGTGATCACGCGCACCCGGCCGTCGGTCCGGCACAGCACTACCTCTGCGTTGTCAGCCACTCGCTTTCTCCTGACGTCGATGGGACATGGCTGGAATCGGGAATCGGATGGATCTGCGCGGTCAGGAGCCGACGAGAAGGCGCACGGGGTTGTCCACGATGATGGATTCGATGACGTCGTCGGGAACCCCGGCCTTCCGCAGATCGGGCACGACCTGCTTCAGCACGTATGCGTATCCGGGTCCGCCCGCACTGCCGCGATCCCCCGGAATGCACACGTCATGGGAGATCAACAGGTGCGACGCCCAGCCCCGGCGGATGAACTCCACCATGTTGCGGATGCGCCGTTCCTGCTGGTGGGGGTTGCGGGGGCCGTTGCGGTCGTAGCTCACCAGCGCGCCGCGTTTCGCGAGCAGCTCGTGGTAGTCGAGGTAGGGATACATGTCGCAGTGGGCCACGGCGACCCGCCGCAGGTCGCAGCCCTCTTCCTCGAGCACGTCGAGCTGCCATCTCCCGACGTCGCTCTTCACCGCGTGCAGGACGAGCCCGAGACCGGTCTCCTTCTGGGCCCTGGCCGCAGCGCGCAGTACCCGCTCCTCGACCGCGGACAAGTAGCCGTGGTCGGCCCCGATCTCTCCGATCACGCCCGGCCGAATGCCGTGCACCCCGGTCCTGATGTCCTCGAGCAGGACCTCGGTCAGCTCCGCGACGCTGACCTTGTTCATGTCCTCCTCGTAGAAGGACTCGCGGTACCAGCCGCAGCCCATCACGATGTGCACGCCGGTCTGCTCCGACACCGAACGCAGCAGACCCGGGTTCCTCCCCAGGCCGTTGTTCGTGCAGTCGATGATCGTGCTGCCGCCCGCCGCCTTGAACTCCTTGAGGTCGGCAACGGCGTCCTCGGACTCGTCCAGGGTTGGATCGGGCCGCGGCCGGTCCTTGATGAGGTCGCAGACCACGTGTTCGTGCGGCAGGATCCGCCCCAGTTCCGACGCCGAGACCGGGCCGCGCACGGTCTCGACGGTCCGGCCGCCCGCTATGCCGCGTTCCACAGGTCATTCCTGTCGCTCTTGAGCGTCACCTCGGCGATGCCCTCCGGTGCGGCCACGAGCTCCACCTCGGTGAGCCGCTGGGCGTCCTCGAGGCTCCAGCCGGGCACGAGCTCGCGTACGATCGCCCTGCCGTCCTCCAGGTCGATCACGCCGATGTCGGTGACCAGCCGGTCGACGCATCGCGGCGCGGTCATCTCCATGTCGAGCCGGTTGACGAACCGCCGCGGGCGCGGCAGCAGCTGCATGGCGACGACCACTCGCCGGGCGCAGAACGCGAGGTCCTGGGCACCGCCGATCGCGCCCGCCACCGCCCCGGGCAGCCAGAAGTTGGCGAGGTCGCCCTGCACGCTCACCTGGAACGCTCCGAGGATGGTCGCGTCGAGGTGGCCGCCCCTGATCAGGGCGAAGGACTCCGCGTGATCCATGACGACCATCCCGGGACGGGGGATGATCGGCTGCCGGCCCGCCGTGGCCAGCGACGGGTCGACCTCGTCCTGGGTGCGAGCCGTCCTGCCGTGCCCGAGGACGCCGTGCTCGCTGTGCAGCAGGATGTCCTCATCCTCGATGAAGAGGCTGCACAGCATGGGCACGCCGACGCCCAGGTTGATGACGTCTCCCTCACGGAAGTCCTGTGAGATGCGTCGCGCGATTCCGACCCTGGTCAGGGATGGCGCGGAGGGGGATTGAGTTGGCGTCATGGCCTGGCCGGGGGTCCGGGCGCAGTGTCCCCCGAACTCCTTTCCCGAGGGGATGGATTCACCCGAGGCCGCCCGACCGCCTCGGTCTTGGAACTCGCTGGACCGTTGGTCACCTCACCATGAGGCGCCTGTCGCTCAGTACGATCCGGTCCACGTACGGACTGGGAGTGACGATGTGCTGCGGGTCCAGATAGTCGACGACCTCCTCGACCTCCACGATCGTCACCTTGCCGCTGCCGGCCACGACGGGGTTCGTCGTCCGGGCGCCGTACCGGTAGATGAGGTTGCCGAACCGGTCGGCCTGGTATGCGGAGATGATGGCGAAATCGGGGCGGAGCGCCGTCTCGAGAACGTGCGGCACGCCGTCGAAATGACGGATGTCCTTGCCCTCACCGATCTTCGTGCCCGCGCCGACCGGGGTGTAAACGCCGCCGAGACCCGCGCGCCCGCAGCGCAGCCGCTCGCACAGGCTGCCCTGCCCGATCAGCTCGATCTCCACGTCACCCCGCCGGACGCCCGCCTCCAACGGCCCGTCGAAGTTCGAGTTGTTGAGCGACGAGAAGGTGGTGATCGCCTTGCTCACCTGGCCGAGCTCGGCGAGGTATCCGACGGGGTAGACGCCGTCCTCAGGCTCCGGGATGTACGGCTGGCCGCCCTGGTTGGCCCCGTACGACTGCGCGCCGGCGCGGCCGCGCCCTGACTCGCACGCGATGATCGTCAGGTCGCGCAGGTCGCGCTCGGCGATTGCCTTGATCAGCGTGCTCGGGACACCGGGCACTCCGACAAAGCCGCCGAAAGCAATCATGGCGCCGCTTTCGATGTCGGCAACGGCCTCGGCCGCCGACTCCACGACCTTGTTGATCATCTGTCACCTTCCATGCGTTTCGACAGCTTTGAGTAGGCGGTGGGCGCCGGGTCGCCGTTCGGCTGCGCCGTCACCACGAGAAGGCGCACCCGTGCGGTGGCGTCCAGCATGTGGTTCTGCATAGCGGTGTAGGCGGCGTCGGGGTCACCGGCCTCGATTGCCTCCGCGATGGGACGGTGCTGAGCCGCAGACTCGGTGAGCCTGCCGGGCTGGCTGAGGTTGCGGAACCGCAGCAGGCGTACGCGCCCGTCGAGCACCGCGAACGAGTCCCGCAACCCGTCGCTCCGGGCCATCGCGAGCAGGGCTTCGCGGCGTTCTTCCAGCGCCCGCACATATTCCTGGACGTCGTTGGAGTGAGCCAGCCGTTCGAGCTCGTCGTAGGTTCCGCGAAACGCGGCACGTTGCTCCGGGGTGCCGCGTACGGCGGCCCACGCGGCCATCATGGGTTCCAGCGCGGTCTTGATCTGGTAGACGTCGGTGATCTCCTGCGGGCTGATCTCCCGGACGAAGACGCCGACGCGCGGGGCGATGGTGACGAGACCCTCCACGCTCAACTGCTGCAGAGCGTCACGCACCGGTGTCCGGGACACGCCGAACCGCTCAGCGAGTTCGTCGGTCGAGATCCGCTCACCGGAGGTCACCGTGCCGTTGTGGATCAGCGCGCGGATCTCTTCGATGACGACGTCCTTCGCCGAGAGAACACGAAGTCTCAGGGAAGTGCGCATGAACTCAAGTGTGAGCGCTGATGTACTACATGTCAAGGATCAGCATCCCAGCGCCGCTCGATGAGTCGTTCCGATCGCCGGTGGCAGGCCCTGTCGTGCGGCTACGATTACTTCAGGCTTCTACACATCAGCGCTAATGGAGTAGGTGAAATCGTTGGATTCGCAGGTCCGGATCCTCTCGGCCAAGGATGTGGTCGCCGAGGAGATCCGCGCGCTGATCTACAACGGCACGATGGCCTCCGGTGAGCGGATCTCGACCGACGAACTCGCTGAGCGGTTCGGCGTGTCCCGGACACCGGTGCGTGACGCTCTGCAGCAGTTGAGCGTGGAGGGTCTCGTCACCATCGCCCCGCGCGTCGGCGTCTTCGTCCGGGAGATCAGCCCGCAGGAGATCACCGACGTCTACCAGATCAAGACCGCGCTGGAACCCATGATGGCCGCGTGGGCCGCCGTACGCGGCACCGTGGAGCAGCGGAGCGCTCTGCTGCGGTCGGTGACCGATCTGGAGCGGGTGGCCGAGGCCGAGGACATCCCCACGTATGTCCGCATGATCGAGGAAAGGCACGAGGAGATGCTGACGATGGCCGGGAGCGGCGGGTTACGCGACGCGCTGGGCGTTCTCGACGGCCGCGTGCGCCTGCTGCGGTTCCGCAGCCTCAGCCAGCCCGGCAGTCTCGCCGAATCCGCCGCGGGACACCGCGCGGTCGCCGAAGCGATCATCGCCGGCGACCCGCAGGCGGCGTACAGCGCAATGCAGGCCCACATGGCGCGTTCGACCGCGAAGGTCGAGGCGCTGATGCCGGCGACCGACAGCGACACGCCGTCGATCACTCAGTTGGCGGCGGGCCGGCGCGGGACGTCCCGGTCGACGCGCGGGTCCCGAAAGCGCTCGCCTTCGACCTCGACGTAAGCCCGCATCAGGCCGGGCCGGCGACCCCCGATATCCCTCGTTCGCGACGCCCCGCCGCCTGCCCTCGTTCACCGGGGGTCGCCGGCCCGGCGACCGTGCATGTCACGAGTGGTGGCTGTGGCTACCCGCCACTCGTGCTCTTCCCGATCCGGACCGACACGAACTTCGACTGGGTGTAGTGCCGTAGCGCCTCGACGCCCTTCTCCCGGCCGTGGCCGCTGTTCTTGTAGCCGCCGAACGGGCCCTCGATCAGCCCGGCCGTCCACTCGTTGACGTAGACCTGTCCCACCTGCAGGGCGGCCGCGACGCGGTGCGCCCGGCCGAGATCCGCCGTCCAGAGGCCCGCGGCGAGACCGTAGTCGGAGTCGTTGGCCTTGGCGACGGCGTCGTCCTCGTCGTCGAACGGGATGATCACCAGGACCGGGCCGAAGATCTCCTCGCGGGCGATCCGCATCTCGTTCGTCACCCCGGTGTAGACCGTCGGTTCGATCAACCACCCGTCGCCGACGGACCGCCCGCCCGTGACCAGCGTGGCGCCCTCATCGCGCGCGACCACGAAGTAGGACAACACCTTCTCGAACTGGTCCTTCGTCGTCTGCGACCCGTAGTCCTCGCCCGGTTTCACCGTCCGCACCCGTTCGACCAGCCGCTCTACGAACTCGTCGTGGATCTCGCGGGCCACCAGCAGACGGGTGCCGTTCGAGCAGACCTGCCCGGCGTTCCCGACGAACGCCCTCGTCGCGCCGGCGACGGCGGCGTCGAGGTCGGCGTCGGCGAACACGATGTTCGGCGACTTCCCGCCCAGCTCGAGCGTGACAGGGATGATCTTCTCAGCGGCGGTCCGGCCGACTATGCGGCCTGCGCGCACCGAACCCGTGAACGCGACCTTCCGGACATGCGGGTGCTCGACGATCGCGCTGCCCACGACGTCGCCCAGGCCGGTCACCACATTGAGCACCCCCGGCGGCAGCCCGGCCTCGGTGGCGATCCGCCCGAGCTCCAGCGTGGTCGACGACGTGAACTCCGACGGCTTGCAGACCACGGCGTTGCCGACCGCCAGCGCCGGCGCCACCGCCCTGGCCGCCTGGTTGAGCGGGACGTTCCACGGGGTGATGACCCCGACCACGCCGAACGGCTCGTGCCGCGTGTATCCGTGGTAGCCGTCGCCGAGATCGAGGATCTCCCCCGCGGGCACGTTGACCAGGCCCGCGTAGAACTCGAAGAACGCCGCCGCGCCCCTGATCTCGACGTCCGCCTGCCGCAGCGGCTTACCGGTCTCTGCGGCCTCCAGCTCGGCGAGCCGCTGCCGCTCGCGCCGCAACCCCGCCGCGATGGCCATCAGGACCCGGCCGCGGCGGATCGGCTTCTCCGCCGCCCACCCGGTGTAGGCGGCGTGCGCAGCGGCCACCGCCCGGTCGGCGTCCTCCCGGCTACCCAACGGGATCTCGCACACGGCCTCGTCCGTACCGGGCCTGGTCGACGTAAGCCGCTCTCCACCCGCCGACGGCACAGACCCGCCGTTGATCCAGTGCTCGTACCTAACCACCATTTGCGAACTCCTCCCCGACCAAACCGGTCGTACGAATCAGGCGGGCTGCCGTTGCGCGGCGCCCGCGATTGTGCGGAACACCTCGGCCAGCTGGAGCAGGTCGTCGAACTGCGCCCTGGCGATCAGGCTCGTCGCGACGCACGTGTTCCACTTCGTCTCCAGGTCAGCCCGGATCTTCTCCGGCGGCCCGACCAGCGCGACCGCCTCGATCATCTCGGTCGGCACCGCGGCCACCATGCCCTCGCGGTCCCGTTCGAGGAACTTGGCCTGGATCTCGCGGCAGGCCTCCTCGAACCCGAGCCGCGCGACGGCGTTGAGGTGGAAGTTCATGTTCGCCGCCCCGTTCGCCCCGATCTGGTAGGCGATGAACGGGCGGATCCGGTCAGCGGCGGACTCCAGGTCCGGGCCGAACGCCACCGACACCGCGGGCGCGATCTCGAAGTTCTCCGGCCGACCGCCGGGCCTGCGGGCGAAGCCCAGCTCCAGCCGCTCCCGGTACCACTCGTCCGCGCTGGGCGAGAAGTTCGTCGGCAGCCAGCCGTCGGCGATCTCGGCCGTCAACGAGACGTTCTTCGGCCCCTCAGCGCCCAGGTAGATCGGGATGTCGGTACGGCCGCCGCGCAGCGTGGAGCGGATCGGGCGGCCCAGCCCCGATCCTCCCTCCGCAGGAAGCCGGTAGGTCTTGCCCTCGTACGCGACGCGCTCCCCGGCGATGGCCGCGCGCATGATCGCGACGTACTCCCGGGTCCAGCCCAGCGGGCGTTCGAAGGGCATCCCGTACCACCCTTCGACGACCTGCGGCCCTGAGAGCCCGAGCCCGATCACGGCCCGCCCCTCGGACAGCTGGTCGAGGCTCATCGCGGCCATCGCCATCCCTGTCGGGGGGCGCGCCGCCATCTGGGCGATGTCGGTGCCGAGCCGCACCGTACGCGTATGCGAGCCCCACCAGGCCAACGGCGTGAAGCAGTCGGCGCCGAACGCCTCATAGGACCACACCGACTCGTAGCCCGCATCCTCGATAGCCCGCGCCATCGCGGCGACGTCCCCCGGGTGTTCCGGGTCGGCCAGCCCGCCGATGGCGCATCCCAACCTTTCGATCACCGTGCATTCCTTTCGTCACTGGCCTGGTTACTGGCCTCGTCATTGGCCACGTCATTGGCCACGTCATTGGCCACGTCATTGGCCACGTCATTGGCCACGGAAGCGCGCCGGTCGGCCCTCGCGCGCCGCGGCCAGCCCTTCGAGCCGGTCCGTGCTCGTGAGGAGCCGCTCGTACAGCTCGGCCTCCAGTTCGACCCCGCTGTCGATCTCCAGCTGGGTGGACAGGTCGATGGCGCGCTTGGCCTGCGCGACCGCCAGTGGTGCCGCCGCGCTGATCTCGACGGCGAGCGCGTCCACCGCGGCCTCGAGGTCGGCGGCGGGCACCGCGTGGTTCACCAGCCCCCACTGCCGGGCCTCCGCGCCGGTGAACCGACGGCCGGTGAAGATCAGCTCCTTCGCCCTGGGAAGGCCCACGAGCCGCGGGAGCAGCTGCGTGCCGCCGCCCGCGGGCATGCTGCCGAGGGTCGTTTCGACGAGCCCCATGACGGCGTCCTCGGCGGCGACCACGAGGTCGCAGCTGAGCGCCAGCTCGAGACCACCGCCCAGCGCGTAGCCGTGCACCTGTGCGATCACGGGGCGCGAGCAGTGATACATCGCCGAGAACACCTGGGGCACGAGCCTGCGCCTGCGCCGCAGGTCGTCGACCGTCATACTGGCGCGTTCTGTCCGATCCGCGCCGACGCTGAAGGCTCTGCCCCGCCCGCGCACCACGACGCACCGGACGTCCGCCTCATCCTCGATCTTCGCGAAGACCTCGAGCAGGCACCGGTACATCGGCGTGCTGACCGCGTTGAGCACGTCGGGCCGATCGAACGTCACGGTCGCGACGTGACCCTCGATTCTCAGATCCACGGGCTCTTCTGTCCCGGTGCCTGCCCTTGCCATGGCCTACCGCCGGTGCTTCCTGAGGAACGACAGCACCGTCGCGTTGAACTCGTTGTAGGCCTCCCAGTGCGGGGCGTGCCCCGCCTCACTGAAGATCGCCACCTCGGCGTTCCTGACGTGGCTCGCCATCTCGCGCAGGCGCGCCGGCGGGAGGTACAGATCGCTGTCGCCGGTGAGGAGGAGCGTCGGCGTCCTGATCGACTCGATCGCCGGCCACAACAGCGTGTTCTGCGGGGGCTGCTGCACGGTCGTGACCGGCAGCCGCGCCTGCTCGGTCCACGCCGTCATCGCCTGCGGCCTCGCGGCCCGGTAGGACGGGCCGAGCTCGCGGAACGTCTCGGGCAGCGCGGCCCAGCCTGGCGGCAGGATCGCCCCGGTGACCTCGTTCCACGACGGCTCCTGGATCCCCCCCAGCGTCGAGCCCACCGTGCAGCTCAGCAGCCGGTCCGGGACCGACAGGCCGGCGTCGAACGCCGCGAACGCGCCCGCGGCCAGCCCGACCAGGTGGAACTTTCCGACGCCGAGCGCGTCCATCAGCGCCACCAGGTCCCCGACCATCGTGCCGGGCCGCTCCGCGGGCCCTGCCTCCGACCCGTGGTATCCCCGCCGTGAGTAGCTGATCACCCGGTAGCCCGCGGCGGCGAACGCGGCCTGCTGGTAGCCCCACGAGCCGCCGTTCCCGGTGTGCGGGTGCATGAGCACCACGGTCTGGCCCCTGCCCGGGCCCCTGCCACCGGCGCCGGTGTCCCAGACCGCCAGCCGCACGTCGGGGATCTGCACCTGCTTCATGTCGGTCATCGCGGGCACCGGGTCCCACGACGTCTGCGCGGGCAGCACGGTCTCGCGCCCGCCCCGCTTCGAGCCGCGCGCCTGCTCCCCCGCCGCGAACGCGGCTGACGGAGCGAGCGCGACGACGCCGGCCCCCGCCACCCCGGCGAGTAGGTGGCGTCGATTGATAGTCCGACCGGTCCTGTCGTTCATCGCATCCTCACTTTTCTCGGAATTTGACAGAACATGCGCCAATGCATCCGGCAGCGGTCGTCCCCGAACGTTCGGGCCGGGAGAAAAGGCGTCCTTCGCATTTTCTCGGAACTTGACAGAAAATGCAGCAATATGTCCGGCAGCGGTCGTCCCCGAACGTTCGGGCCGGGAGAAAATGCGTTCCTTAGTTATCACCCGGGCGGTGCCCGGCGAGCAATTGCAGCGGGTTCTCTCTGAAGATCGTCTCCACGACATCCTCGGGAACCCCGGCCGCGATCAGGTCGGGGCCGACCTGCCGCAGCACGTATGAGTAGCCCGGCCCACCGCGGCGCTCGCGCATCCCCAGCACGCAGACGTCGTGGGACAGCAGCAGGCTCTTGGCCCATCCGCGGCGGATCAGCTCGACCGCGTTCGCGACCCGCTGCTCCTGGAGCAGCGAGTCACCCGGGCCGTTGCCGTCGTACATCACCATGGCGCCGCGCTCGGCCAGCCGCTCGTGGTAGTCGACGTCCGGATACGTGTCGCAGTGGCCCACCGCGACCCGGCTCAGGTCACAGCCCTCGTCCTCGAGCACGTCGAGCTGCCAGGCGCCGACCTCGCTCTTGACCGCGTGCAGGATCAGCCCGAGCCCGGTCTCCTGCTGGGCGCGGGCGGCGGCGCGCAGCACCCGCTCCTCGACCCCGGACACCCACTCGCGGTCGGCGCCGATCTCGCCGATCACTCCCGGCCGCACGCCGTCCTCGCCCTCGAAGATGTCGATCAGCAGGCGTTCGGTCAGCTCGGCCGTGCTCACCTTGTTCATGTCCGCTTCGTAGTAGGGCTCCCGGTACCACCCGCAGCCCATGACGATGTGCACGTCGGCGCGTTCGGACACCGACCGGAGCACGCCGGGCTTACGGCCGAGCCCGCCGCTGGTGGCCTCCACGACGGAGCCGCCGCCGAGCTCCTTGAAGACCTTCAGGTCCCGGACCGCCTCGTCCGGGTCGTTCAACGCGGCGAGACCCATCTGTCGTGTCACTCGGAACAGGTCGCACGCCACGTGCTCGTGCGGCAGCACGCGCCCGAGTTCGGACACCGCGACCGGTCCGCGTACCGTCTGCACCGTCGTCAGTCGCTTAGCCACTGCCCGTCCTCTCCTTCGCTTTTCTCGATCACTGCACTGCCGACGGTGCTGACCACGCCGTCAGCGGAGACGCCGTACAGCGTGAGACGACGCGAGGGCCCGTCCCCGGCGCCGTCGTCCGCCTGGGCGAGCACGCGGAACGGCGCGCCGACCCGGTCCATCCCCCGGTAGGAGGCGCTCAGCTCTCGCACGAACGTCCCGTGGCCGCCCCACTGCACGGCGGCACGCGCCAGGTAGGCGAGCTTGAGCAGGCCGTGGGTGATCGTCCCCGGCAAACCCCTCGCCTGCGCGAACGCGTGGTCGTAGTGCACTTCGTAGAAGTCGTCGGTGGCCGCGGCGTACCGCACGACCTCGCGACTGCTCGGGACGACCTCGATGACCGGCACGGCGTCGGCGGGCGGCTCCGTGTGATGCCCGGAACCGCCGCGCCCCTGCTGGGCGCCCGTGCGGATCGTCGTCGTGGACGTGCGCGCCACCACGTCGCGCGTCATGCGGCGCCGGTACGTCGTCGCGAGCTGGTAGAACGTCAGGTCGCTGTCTCGGCCCGGCTTCGTGGTGACCGACTCGATCACCGTGCGCCGCTCCAGGATCTCCCCCGGCATCACGGGCGCCTCCCACCGGAACCAGTTGCCGGCGTTGAGCCGGACCGGTGCGTCCGGGACGCCCATGGCCGCCGGGTCGGTCCGATGGGCCACCAGGAACGTCGGGGGCAGCAACGCGCAGGGCGCGTAACCGTCGGCGTACGGCGGGCCGTGCAGGCCTGTGATCTCGTGTAGCACCCGCGCCCGCCACTCGTCGCAGACGAAGATCTCCCACCCCGGTTCCGGCTGCGACTCCACGACCTCCGACACCGCTCACACCTCCGGTTCGATGCGGCTCGCGGTCCGCAGCGCGGCGCGCACCGCGGGGGCGATGGGCGATTCGAGCTCCTCACCGACGTGCGCGACCAGGCCGGCCGTACGGCTCATCAGGGCGAAACCGCGGTGCAGCTGCCAGGGCACACCCACCTCGAGCAGCAGCGCGGCGGCGGCGCCCGTCGCGTTGAGCGGGAGTGCCTTGCCGGTGAGCGCGGCGGCCCGCTCGACGACGAGCTCGAGGTGCTCGACGTGCTGCGCCGCGACCTTCTGGTCGCGCGCGACGCCGAGCAGCTTCCCGGCGCGCGGGTCACCGTCGCGGTGCAGGCTGTGGCCGAGGCCGGGGATCCGCTCGCCCGCGTCCACGATGGCGCGCAGCCGCATGTCCACCACATCGCGGGCTACGGCACCGGTGGCGACACGGCCGGCGATGTCCGTGAGCAGGCGCCCACAGCCCTCCATCGAACCGAGCAGCACGCTTCCCGCGCCGAGCAGGCCGGCCGTGACGGCACCCTGGATCGCCTCCGGAGCCGCCCAGAACGTCAGTCGCGCGGCGAGCGCGCTGGGCGTCAGCCCGTGGTCGAGCAGGCTCACCAGCACCGCGTCGACCACCTTGGCCTCGGCGGGAGTCGGCCTGCGGCCGGTCACCGCGAGCAGCGCGACCTCGGTGTAGGTCAGCTCGCCGATCAGGTCATCGACGAGATCCAGTCCGCGCACCTGCACGTGGTGCTCGTCCGCCGCTCCCACAGCGGTGCCGATCTCCAGCGACACGCTGCGCCCGCTCACCGCGACATCTCCTCGGCGCGCGTGACGGAGCACGCGAGCCCGTCCCGGATGGCGGCTGGATCGCGCGGATCGTGCGAATCGCGCGGGGAGCTCGCTGTCGACCGAGCATTCATGTTCCGTCTCCCACCTCGAGGATGTCTGTGGTCTGGTGGTCGGACGCGGCCGGCGTCGGCAGCCCGAGCGCAGCGAACCGGCGAAGCGGCGTGGCTCCGAGCCGCTGCTGGACCGCGCCGGTCACGTCGGAGTATGTGAACTCGTCAGCGAGGCGCACGCTCTCCTGTTCCTGAGGAGGCGCCCACCGGGCGAGCCGGCGGCCGGCCGCTGTGAAGGTCTGTCCGGTGATGTGGCGGTTGGCCGGGTCGAGCAGCGCGCGTATGAGCTCGGCGATCAGTTCGGGGCCCTGTCGCTCGGCGTCGGGCCTGCTGGCCTGCATCTGTCCGGTGAGCCGCGAGGTCATGCGCGTCGCCGCGGAGGGGACGACGCAGTTGACGTTGACGCCGTAGCGTCCCATCGCCAGCGCCGTGCTCTGGGCGAGGCCCACGACGCCCGCCTTGGCCGCCGCGTAGTTGGCCTGCGCCGGGCTGCCCTCCAGGCCCGCCGCCGAGCTCAGCAGCACGATGCTTCCGCCGCGCTGGCGGCGCATCTGCTCAGTGGCGAAGCGCACGCAGTTGAACGTGCCCTTGAGATGCACGGCGATGACCGAGTCCCACTCGTCCTCCGTCATGTTGAAGATCATGCGCTCGCGCAGGATGCCGTGGCAGGTGACAAGGCCGTCGAGCGAGCCGAACTCCTCGACCGCGCGCCGGACCAGGTCGGCCGCCGCGTCGAACGAAACGACGTCGTGCTGATGGGCCACGGCGCGGCCGCCTCGGGCCCGGATCACCTCGACCACGGACTCCGCCACCTGCCGGTCCGGGTCGTGGCCGTCGACGGACACTCCCAGATCGCTTACGACGACGCCATAACCCGCGGCGGCGAGGCACTCGGCCACCGCGGCTCCGATGCCCCCACCCGCACCGGTAACGATTACTCCGCCCGGCACAGCCACCTCACGCGCTCACTGACGACGTGGCGGAGCGGTCGAGCGCGCCCGAGGCCGCCGACCCTGCGATCCGCCCGAACACCGAGCCCGCCGTGAGCCCACTGCCCCCCGGGTAGTTGAAGTAGAAGATCCCACCGACGATCTCCCCGCACGCGTACAGCCCGGGAATGGGCTCTCCGGTGACGTCGATCACGCGCGCCGACGTGTCGATCTTCAGGCCGCCGAAGGTGAACGTGATTCCACACGTCACCGCGTAGGCCTCGTACGGTGGCGAGTCGAGGGTGTTGGCCCAGTTCGACTTCGGCACCGCCAGTCCGGAGGTGCCCCGCCCGTCCTTGACGTTGGGGTTGAACGGGGCCGATTGGTCGACCGCCGCGTTGTACTCGTGGACCGTCCGCAGGAACTGCTCCGCGTCGATGCCGTCCATCCGCCGGACGAGCTCCTCCAGGGTCGGCGCCACGATCTTCGTGACCTGCCGGATCCGGTACTCGTCGCGCAGCAGATGGCTCACCTTGCTGTCGAAAACCTGCCAGGCGATCTGCCCCGGCTGCCGCAGGACCTCCTGGCCGTACTTCGCGTAGGTGTAGTTCCGGAAATCCGCGCCTTCATCGACGAACCGCTCGCCGCGGCTGTTGACGATGATCCCGAAGGGATAGCTGTGCTTCTGGAACCCGTCACCGACCACGCGGTCACCGAACGCGGGCGCGTTGCTGTCCCAGCCCACCGCGTGGCAGCCCGACCAGTTGCCCCACGACATGGCGCCGATGTCCATCGCCATGCGATGCCCGTCGCCCACGTCGAACTGGGTGCCGCGGACCTTGGCGAACTCCCACCCCGGTCCCAGGTAGCGGGTGCGCCACTCCGCGTTGGCCTGGAATCCACCGCAGGCCAGCACGACGGCGTCAGCGGAGATTTTCCGGATCTCCCCGCCGGCCCGGACCACGACGCCGGTCACCCTGCCACCGTCCTCGGTGAGGCCGATGGCGCGGTGGCCGTAGAACACCTTGCCGCCCGCCGACTCGAACGCGTCGAACAGTGAGTCGACGAGCCCGGGGCCGCCTCCGTTTGCCTCCAGCGTCAGGCCTCCCCAGAAGGTGAACTTCCCGTCCACCTGGAACGCCTGGCGACCGTAGATCGGCAGGAACCGCACTCCCTTGTCGCGCATCCACTTCAACGTGTCGAAGCTGCGCGTCACGAGCAGATCGACCAGGTCGGGATCGCAGCGGTACTGCGTGACCCGGGCCATGTCGTCGAAGAACTGCTCCTTCGAGTAACTGCCGAAGTCGGTCTTCTCTAGCTGCCCTTCCGACAGGTCGGGGACAAGTTGGACGATCTCTTCCCTGCCGTCGTAGGCGAAGCGCATGGCCCCCGCGGTGAATCCGGAGTTCCCACCACGCTCGGACTCCGGGGCGGCTTCGAGCAGTGTCACCTCGGCCCCGCCCTCAAGGGCGGCCAACGCGCTACACAAGCCGGCGTTACCACCGCCGATGACGACAACTCGACTCTGACCCATGCCTGCCCCTCTCCTTGCATGTGCAACGTAAACTCTAATATATCAGATGTCAATGGCCCGGCAAGGCGCCCCCGGTGTGTCCGAGGACGATAGCCATGAGGTGCATCCATGGGGGCTTGGCCCGCCGTCCGGGTTTGTGAGGCGGGGCGACGTGGAGGTCTCACAGGAGCTCAGGGGCTATTTCGCACTGCCCTGGTGATCTGCCGAACCTTAACCTTCCCCACAGGCAACCGGTCCGATCCCCGGAGACTTCCATGATCCCGGTCTGGGGACAACGTCCCCGCCAGGAGAGCGACAAGACCAGCCGGGAACCAGCGGGATGGGGCAGGACATGGATGCGGTCGACGAACTGCCCGCCGAGGTACGGGAGGACGTGGCGGCGCGGGTGGCCGCCAGGAGCCAGCAGCGCCGGAGGAAGGTCGCCGTGCTGGCAGAGCCGGGCGGGATCGCCCAGGCCGATGAGCCGGAGCGGGTTGCCGCCCGCGTCGATCGGCTCAGCCACCACTACCGGGACATCCGCCCGATCGACCCCGCAGCGATAACCGCGGCCGAACCAGAGGCCGTGACGGCGGCGGCGGCGGTGTTGGAGCGGATCATCCGCGGCGACGACCTGCTCCCTGTCGGCTACCTGGAAGGCGGGGCGGCCGCGGCACGAGCGGTCGGGCGCGTGGCCATTCGTGACGCGCACGGGCGGCTGACCGGCTACGGCACCGGCTCGCTGGTCTCCCCGGAGCTGCTGCTCACCAACCACCACGTACTCGCCGACGCCGACACGGCCGGCCGCAGCGGCGTCGAGTTCGACTACCAGGACGGCCTCGACGGACGGCCGCTGACGTTGCAGGGCTTCTCCCTGGATCCGGGCCGGTTCTTCGTCGCCGACCGAAAGCTGGACTTCGCGCTGGTGGCGGTGAAGGCCGCCGCAGGCGAGCTGGCCCGGTTCGGGTTCAACCCGCTGGTGGCGGCCGAGGGCAAAGCCATCGTCGGCGACTTCGTCACGATCGTTCAGCATCCGGACGGAGAGAAGAAACAGGTCGCCCTGCGGGAGAACCGGGTCGTCGACATCCTGGAGTTGTTCCTGCACTACCAGACCGACACCGAGCCCGGCTCCTCCGGTTCCCCGGTCTTCAACGACCAATGGGAGATCGTGGCCTTGCACCACGCCGGTGTCCCCGCCCCCGGCCACGACGAGCTGGGCGGCTTCATCAACGAAGGGGTGCGGGTCAGCCGACTACTGGCCTTCCTGCACGGCCAGCCGTTCCCGCCGGTCCAGCAGGCCTTGGTCGACCGGTTGTTCACCGAACGCATCAGCCTTTCGCCCGTCCCACCGGAGCTGACCGCCCTGGACCGGTCGCCTGTCCGGCCGGCCGAGCCGGTGGCGCCGGTAGAGCAGACAGGGCAGACAGGGCAACCGGCCGCCGGACAGGCGACGCTGACGCTGACGGTCCCCTTCGACATCCGGTTGCGCGGCGAGCCGATCGACGCGGCCGGCCCAGCGGCGGCGGCGGCGGCGCCGGAGGCGATCCGGATCGATCCGGACTACGCCAGCCGCCGGGGTTACGACCCGGACTTCCTGCCGGGTGGGCATCGGGTGCCGTTGCCCGCCCTGCACCCTGATCTCGTCCCGCTGGCGGCGCTCAACCGCCACGCCGGCGACGGGCAGGCGCATGTGCTGAACTATCACCACTTCAGCCTGGTGATGAACCGGCAGCGGCGGCTGGCCTTCTTCGCCGCGGCCAACATCGACGGCACAACCAGCCAGCGCATCCGCCGCGACCCCGACCATTGGATCTTCGACCCCCGTCTGCCCGAGGGCGAACAGACCGGGGAGGAGGTCTACCGCGACAACCCCCTGGACCGCGGCCACCTGGTGCGCCGCCTGGACCCCGCCTGGGGGGCCACCCAGGCGGCGGCCAAGTCCGGCAACGACGACACCTTCCACTTCACCAACTGCACCCCGCAGCACAAGGACTTCAACCAGAACCGGACCACCTGGGCCGGGCTGGAGGACTACGTCCTGGACAACGCCGACACCCGTGACCTGAAGGTCACTGTCTTCGCCGGCCCGGTCCTGGCCGCCGACGACGACCCCTACCGTGGCGTCCAGTTGCCCCGCCAGTACTGGAAGGTCGTGGCGATGACCAAACAGAACGGTGAGCTTTCGGCCACCGGCTACCTGCTCAGCCAGGACCACCTCCTCGACGGCCTGGAGGTCGCCCCCGCGGAGTTCTCCTACGGCGCCTACAAGACCTACCAGGTCCCGATCCGGCGGATCGAAAACCTCACCCGACTGTCATTCGACACCCTCGCCGACGCCGATCCCCTGGCCCGTGAAGAAGCGGCGACCACGGCCCGGGAGATCACCCACTTCCGCCACCTCACCCTCTGACAGCCGCCGGATCGCGGGGCCTGCTCCTGGCCCCCGCACCCCTGCCAGGACGGACATGCCTCGCTGGACAAGATCGTCCCGCTGTGCCCGTCCAGAGGAGCAGGCGGTTCAGCGAACCAGGGGATTGGCTCAAGCTGCCATTCCTTGGTCGGTCCGCCTTCGCTTCCCTGCTGGAAGACTCGTGCAGCGCCCATCGGGGAACGAGGCGGTATCCCTCATCTTTGATTGACGTGAGTTCGCCGGTCTTGATCGGCCGGAAGACGGCCGTACGGCTGATGCGAGATGCGCACATGAAAATCGGTCGACCGAATATCGATTTAACCCTTTCGTCCTTAGCTGAGCTGCTATACGGAAAGAGTGCGCTTTCAGCTGCTTGGCCCTGTTTGTGGCTGGTGTGGCGAGTACGAGCTCGATCTCGGCTCCCCCCAGCAGCGCCTGACTCTGGCGGCCCTGCTAATGGCGGAGGGGCGGATCCTGACGGTCGAGCGGCTGGTGGACATCCTGTGGGGGCAGGAGCCGCCCAAAACCGCCGTGGAGACGGTGCGCACCTACATGTCACGGCTGCGCATGGTGCTCGGCAAGGACGTGATCCAGTCCTTGCCCGGTGGTTACACGTGCGCCGTACCCCACGATCTGGAGACGTTCTCCACGCTGACCGGGCGTGCCACGGGCGCGCCACCCGAGCAGGCGCGTGAGCTGCTGGCACAGGCTCTTGGCCTGTGGCGCGGGGAACCACTGGCCGGGCTGCCGGGGATCTGGGCCAGGGGGCAGCGTACGCAACTGACCGAGCTGCGGCTGACGGCGCTGGGCTCACACGCCGAGGCCAGCCTGGCCCTGGGCGAGTACCAGGCGGTGACCCGCGAGCTCACCGAGGCGGTGGCGGCACACCCGGCCCAGGAGCGGCTGACCTTCCTGCTCATGCAGGCCCTGTACCGGTCGGGCCGGCAGGCCGAGGCCATCGGCGTCTACACCGGCCTGCGGACCTTCCTGGCCGAGCAGCTCGGCGTCGGCCCGACCCCCGAACTCGCCGCGCTGTACCAGCAGATCATCTCCGGCGATCCGGCTCTCGTCTCTCCCGTCGTGATCACCTCTCCCGTCACGGCCGTGTCCTCCCTGCGCGAGACCTGTCCCATACCCCGCCAGCTCCCTCCCGACCTGGCCGACTTCACCGGGCGCCGCGAGCAGATCGAGGCCATGCTCCAGACCCTGACCTCGCAGGCGGGGCTGGCGACGACGGTGCTCACGCTGTCGGGGCAGGGCGGGGTCGGCAAGACGGCGCTGGCCCTGCACGTGGCCCACGCCGTACACGACCGCTTTCCCGATGGGCAGCTCTTCGTGAACCTGCAGGATGCCAGGGCCGACCCGGCCGTCCCCGAAGCAGCGCTCGGCGGATTTCTGCGCGCGCTCGGGCAGAGCGACCCGCCCGACGGGCCGAGCGAGCGGAGCGCGCTCTACCGGTCGCTGCTGGCCGACCGGCGGGTCCTGGTGGTGCTGGACGACGCCGCCGACGCCGCCCAGATCAAGCCGCTGCTGCCGGGCGGGAGGGGGTGCGCCGTACTGGTGACCAGCCGTACCGTCCTGACCGACGTGCCCGGCGCGTACCACCTGCACCTGGACCCGCTGGCCCCCGGCGAGGCGCTGGCGCTGTTCACCGGCATCGTGGGCGAGCGGCGCGTGGAGCCCGAACGTGACAGCGCCGCCGAGGTCGTGACCGCCTGCGGCTACCTGCCGCTGGCCGTGCGCATCGCCGCGGCCCGGCTGATTGCGCGTTCGGCCTGGACGGTCACCTCCCTGCACGCCCGGCTCATAGACCACCGGCGGCGGCTGCGCGAACTACGCGCAGGCGGCCTGGCGGTCGAGGCGGCTTTCGACCTGTCGTATGTGGGGCTCACCGACGGTCAGGCCAGGGCGTTTCGCCTGCTGGCCGTGCTCAACATCCCCTGCTTCTCGCTGGACGCCGCGGCGGCGATCCTCGGTATGCCCGTACCCGACGCCGAGGAGGTCCTGGAGAGCCTGGTCGACCTGAACATGCTCACCTCCGGCGAGCTGGGCCGCTACCGCTACCACGACCTGCTGCGCCTGTACGGAAGGCAGCGCGCCAGCCGGGAGGAGGCAGCGCAGGTGCTGACCCGTTGCCTGGGTCACCTGCTCGCCTCGGCCGCGAACGTCATCGGCGTCCTCACACCGGGCAACCGCCTGGAACCTCGCCCCAGACCCTTCGACGTACCGGGCGTCGTTTTCGGCACGGCGGCCGAGGCACGGGCGTGGCAACGCCGGGAGGCGGTCGCCATGGCCGGTGTGCTGACGCAGGCGGCCACCCAGGGTGAGACGCGGCAGATCAGGCTCGCCGCCGACGTCGCGGTCCTGCTGGGCGACCTGGTCGACTCCCGGCGCTTCATCAGTGAACTGGAGTCGGCCTTCACCGCGCTGGCGCAGGCGGCGTCCGCCACGGGCGACCGCTGGGCCGAGGCACGCGCCAGGGCGATGCTGTCGCGCATACACCGGGGAAGCGAGGCGGACGCCGAGGCGCGGGCCGCCATCAAGCTGGCCAGGGAGGCGGGGGATGTCTACACCCTGGCCGACGCGCTGACGGGCGCGGCGGCCAGCGCGCTCGTCCACGGCCAAGGCCACGAGGCGGTCGAGTTCGCCAGAGAGTCGGCCGTCGTCGCCCGCCGTCACGGGCTGCGCGACTTCGAGGCCGACGCCTTGGAGATCCTGGCCGTCGCATACCGGCGTACGGGTGCCCTGGAGGAGGCGCTGACCTCGGCGTCCGAATCGCTGCGGCTCTACCAGGAGCTGGGCAACCGGCGGGGGGCGGGCATCGCGATGCGGACACTGGGCATGGCCTACCGGGCGCTCGGCCGGTTGACCGAGTCGATCGACGTCCTCGGCGAGGCGGTCAGCGAGCTGGACGGGACACAGGGTCCCGAACAGATCCTGCTGGCCCACCTGTCGCTGGCCGAATCGCTGCGGCTGGCCGGGCAGCTCACCGAGGCCCGCCGGCGCGCTGAGTACGCCCTGTGCCTGGCCACGGAGGCCGAACTGGACTACCAGCGCGCCCAGTGCCTGGACATCGCCGCCCGCATCCTGCTGGACATGGGCGAAAGCGAGGCGGCGGACGTCTGCGGTGCCGAGAGCCTGTCCATCAAGGAGCGGCTGGGGCTGCCGACCGGGTGAGGGGCCTACTAGGACAAGATCGCATCGATCGTCACGGAATTTCCGACTCTGTCGATAATTCTGCTTGTACCGGGGCGACCGTGGGGGTCGACGAGCGCACCGTTACCCACGGCGGCGATCGCCACGGCACCCCCCATGCCCGCGCCGAGCGCGACCACGAGAAGTCCGGCGACGACGGTGGACCCGATCGTGCGCGCGATGTTCGTCAATTCCATCCCTCTTCTTTGACAGGTCACCGCGCACGGCGGAGCAGCCGCTCCCCCGTGCGCGGCTCAACGGCTCCAGGAGCCGTCGTGCATGATCGATATTTCATCAACGAACGCTATACGATCAGCGTTCGGCCGGACCCGGGTTTCCCCTTCAGGCGCCTCGAGGGGAGCCGCGGTGGGTCCGCCCGGACCGGACTCCGACGTGCCGCCGCTCCGGCTGATGGTCGCGGTGCGCTCACGCCCGTCTCGGCCTCTGAGTCCACTCGCCGTCTATGAGGAAACGGCCACGTCCGGGCACGGAGCTCGCGCGGCCCTCACCGTGGCGCGTGTATACGCCCCGTCTATTTTTCGTCGATGCCCGCCTGGGACAGTCCTCACCGTGAGCACAGGGCACGCAGGGGGATGCGGTGATGGCGGAGACGATCGATGGCGGCCCCCCACACGGCCGCCGCTCCAATCGCCCAAGCCGTGACCCCACCATCGGCGAGTCCGGCCATGGCCGTCTCGCGGACATCACCTGCGACTCGAAGTCGCCACCGCAGGCGAACCGTCCCGCCGAGCGGCAGTTCAGGCGAGCACGGTGAGTCCGGGGCAGGACAGTGCATGCTTTCGCCGCACAGGGGGGAAGAACATTGACTGATCAGATGAAGACCGACTTACCGAAGAAGTCCCAGGCGGGCGAGGAAGTGCCGGGTGAAGATTTCCGGCTGAGACTGTCCGCGGTCGAGACGGTTCCCATTCACGCGCTGCTCCCGGCGGACTCACCGCGGAGCATCGGGGAAGACCTTCAGCACGTACGCCTGCTCTCTGAATTGGACACCGTTTTCCCCCCGGTAATCGTGCACCGGTCCACCATGCGAGTCGTGGATGGAATGCACCGGTTGCGGGCGGCGACGTTGCGCAATGAGAAGGACATACGGGCGCGATTCTTCGAAGGCGACGAACACGACGCCTTCGTGGTGGCCGTCAAGGAGAACACGGCCCATGGTCTCCCGCTCTCCGCAGGAGATCGCGCCGCGGCGGCCCGCCGGATCGTTCAATCGCACCCGCACTGGTCCGACAGGACAATCGCCGGGATCGCAGGACTGTCCGCCCGGACGGTGAGCGACATTCGCCGTGCCGCCTGCCCCGAAGGCACCCAGCCGACGGCACGGCTGGGGCGCGACGGCCGGGTCCGCCCGCTGGACAGCTCCGCCAGCCGGATCCGCGCGGCCGAACTGATCGAGAAAAGGCCACACACCTCACTTCGGCAGATCGCTCAGCAGGCGGGGATCTCACCGAGCACGGTACGGGACGTCCGTGATCGGCTGAGACGGGGAGAGGATCCTCTGCCGACCTCGTTGCGGCCCGCCACCGGTACGCCACTCGAGTCAACGGCGCAGAACCCGCCAAATGCTTCGAGTGCTCCGCTTTCAGATATCGCGCCCGAACTTCGCTCGGTGCCGACATCGAAGTATGACCGCGGCCGGATGTCGCCGCTGAACAGCCTGATCAGGGACCCGTCTCTTCGATCCGAAGAGCGTGGCCGCACCCTCCTCCGCATGCTCAGCGCGAGCGCCTCACTCACATCGAGCCAGGAGCAGTTGATCGACGCGATTCCCGAGCACTGCGTCGGCCTGGTCTACCAGGCGGCCAGGGAGAGCGCCGCGGCCTGGGCGGAGTTCGCCGAGAAGCTCGAACGCAGAGCGGTGCGGCTCAGAGCGCGAACGCAAAAGTAACGATGTCTCTGTGTACAACTGCCGAGCCTGAGCAGTTGTACACAGAACATTCAATCCCTCAAAAGAGGTACACCAGCTCGCAGATCGCCGCCGGGACGTCAGTGTTTTCTTCGCCTGGTCTCTCCTGTCCGCCACACCGCCCTTGATCAGCGGAGTTTTCGTGGGCAGGGCCATCGATGCCGCTCTGCAGGGCTCCCCGAATCACGCCTGGCAGTGGCTCGGCGGCCTCGGCATCGGTCTTCTCGCAGGCGCGACCGGCTCCCGCAATGCGGTCGCGAAACTCGGCGACATCGTCGAACCGCTACGGGAAACTCTCATGCGGCGCGTAGTGGATGCGGCAGTCCAGCGAGCACTGCGCCGCTCGGGTGCGTCATTGACCGTGACACGCCACCAGGATCCCGCGGTCACCCAGCTCACGGCATACACCGAGCAAGTCCGCCAGCTCACCGGGTCGGCCCTTTCCGCTGTGCTCGGCTCGCTGCTCACAGTCATCGCAGCGTTGATCGGCTTGAGTACGCTCACCTGGTTCGTGGCTCTGGTCACAGGCGTCGCGGCCGCGGTGTCGATGCTGCTTCTTTGGTGGCAGGCCAAGGCGGTTCACGCGATTCAACGCAAGGCTGTGGTGGCCGGTGAGGAGATCTCCGAACGACTGCAGACGCTGGTACTCGGTGCGCGAGACGCTCTCGCGAGTGGAGCCGCCCCGCGGATCGCGGCGGAAGCCAACGACGCAGTCGACGAACAGGCGGCGTTGACTCGCTCACTCGCCCGGGCAGGCGCCGCGCGAGGTATGGTCCTCGCTGTAGGCGGGTATCTTCCCGTTGTCGTTCTTCTTGTCACCGCCCCCTTCCTCGCGCAAAGCGGGCGGATCGAGTTGGGCGGGTTGGTCGGCGCCGTGACGTATCTGTCGGCATATGTTGCTCCGACATTGCGCTCACTTTCGCAAAACATCATATCCATTGGGATACCGCTGTCCGTCACGCTGTCCCGCCTTGTGAGCGAGTCGCATGTGCACCTGCCATCCGGCACGAATCTTGATTTTCCCCCGGGTCGATCCGAAAAATTCACTACGCCCTTAGCCCTGAAACTGGATCGACTCACCTATGCGTACGGGGAACATGCAACCCCGATCGTGAAGGATCTGTCCGCACTTATTGCACCGGGGGAACACGTGGCAGTCGTGGGCCCCAGCGGCGTAGGCAAGTCAACCCTGGCGGATCTGTTGGTCGGTCTTGTCACTCCCCGGTCCGGACGTATCACCTTCGGAGTTGACTACGATTTCTTCATGGGTTGCCAGGAGGCCTGCCGTCATATCGCATTCGTACCCCAGGAAGCGTATATCTTTACGGCAACGCTGCGAGACAACGTAAAATACCTCTACCCGGACGCCACGGACCAGGACATCACCGACGCCATGGTCGCAGTGGGTGGTGAGAGCATTCTGGAAGCGCGCCGCGACGGGCTCGACAGTGTTCTCAACGCGGCTGAACTGGCAGCATCCGAGAGACAGTTCATCGCTCTGGCGCGGGCACTGGTGACGCCTGCTTCGGTCGTCATACTCGACGAGGCCACCAGCGCTCTTGACGCCGGAAGTGCGGCCCGGGCCGAGTTGGCGTTCCGGAGAGTGCCACGAACTCTCATCGTTGTCGCCCATAGCCAGGCTTCCGCCCTCCGCGCCGATCGCATCATAATGATGGACGGCGCTGAGACCCGGTTCGGAACCTACGAAGAGTTGTACGAAGCGCACTGAGCCATTGAACCGAAACGGTGGGCTTTCCGGGACGCTGATCCCTTCCCACAGACCTTCCCTGCTGGACCGTCCCCGCGCGTGCGGGGCTGCATCTTGGATCGGGTCGAGCAGTCCGGTGTAGTCGGCCCCACACCTGCGGGGTCTTCCCATCAAGGCTTATCTCGTTCATGGATACACTCCGTCGGCCCTGGGTCATCCCTGTCGAGCCCGAGGTGTAGATCACCACGTTTCTCCAGCATGGCAGCACGCAGCCGGGCCAGGAGCGCCTCGTGCAGGTGCTCCTGGCCCGGTTGCTTTGTTTCATTCGTTCAGCCGCCGCCGACAGGTCATGCTCAAGCCGCACTGATCGGCTCGCCCCCTCCAACTGTCATTGCAGCGCGAGATCACCGATAAGGGCGGAAGAGGCCTGGTCGTTCAGCCGGTCGAGCGCCTAGTCTGCCTAATCCTTGGTAAAGAGCTGAACGGAAGAGGTTTTGTCGTTCATCTTCCCGAGCCACTCGAGTTTAAAAAACCGCTGGGTGTAGGAGCCACCGAAGTACGTGTGCTCGTAGAGCAGGGCCTGGCAGTTCTGCTCGCCCACGAACGAGGAGATGATGTCATTCCATCCATACGGCAGCTGCGGGTACTTGTAAACTTGGCCGTATCGATTGCATCCCTCCTTGCTCTGGAACGTCAGGCTGACACCCTGGTAATTCCCGTGCTCCCACGCGGTACCGACACGGATCGGGTACTCGTCGTCCTGAGCACTCACTTGCTTGTTGGCCTTGCCGGCAGCGTCGATGCGGCGGTCGAGGTCGGCGCGGTCGGCGGCGGTCATGGTGGCGGGGTCGGGA
>NZ_JBFBCE010000102.1:0-32949 GCF_040689595.1 Streptosporangium sp. NPDC051023
TGACGAAAACGCCCCGCTGTCCCGGAGGACAGCGGGGCGCCGCAGTGTTTGGGGTGGGGTCTCAGTCCGTACGGCCGCACGTCCGAGACCCCACACGCTCAGTATGCCGGGTCAGCGTTCACCGTTGGGTGAGGATGTCGCGGTTGGCCGGACCGGATGGCAGGCATACCCGCACTCATGCGGACCGCCAACGTTGAGGCAGTCGCCGTTGCAACCGTGGCGGCAATCGCTCGGGTCATCACCAGGAGCAGCCAGCTCGCCCTCGGGCAAGAGCTCGCGGGCCAAGGCTTGCCTCTCCCGTAGCCGTTCCTGCTTGACTGAGCGTGGCCCATTGCAGCAGGAGCAGGCCACCCCGTACCAGACCTGGCGGCCCAACATCCGCGCCATCACGACCCCAGCATCTCGCGGCACTCCCAGCACGGCTCCGCACGAAGTCGTCCCGGCCTCCAGAACACAACGACCGCCCCCAGCGGGGGGGGGATGACCGCAGCCACCGAGGGGTTGCAGTTCTCATCCGCTCCACGAAATACGCGAGGCAGCCACCAGCGGGTGAGATGGGTCGGCGACCACCACATCAATCGGCCGAACAGGATGAACATCACGCCCCGTATTGGCCATCCGCCGACGGCGCTCTTCGCTAGATCGACGAGTTGAACGCCGCCACCGCTACCCGGTCTACGGCTGGGCCGTCAGGCAGGACGCGCTCCAGGATGGCGTCGACCTCCGCACCACCCAGCTGGGCGAGCGGCACGCCCCGCAGGTCGCGGATGACGATCTCCTCAACAGGCATGCGAGACCTTTCGGGTTATGGCCATAACAAAACCGTCTGTTTCGGCGGAAGGCCTGGCATTTCAGGCTTCTCAGAGGTAACACCAGAGTAGTACCCATGAACGTGCCGTGAATGGGAGCCGAAGGCCCTCCGCAACACCAGCATGGGGTGTCGCGGAGGGCCTTCAACATCCTCAAGCCGCATGAAAAAGGGGCCGAGCGGCCATGCCTGGCGACTCGACCCCGTGCAGCATCAGGGTACGTCAGGCCGCCAGATCGTAGGCGCCCTTCGGCTTGCTGGTCTGCCGGATGAACACCGCAACCAGCAGCCCGACGAACGTCATCAGGCCTGCGGTCTGCTCGTCCGTGGCGTGCCAGCCGAACGTCACCGCCAGCGAGATCGCGGCCTGAGCGGCGCCGAGAATCGCCGCTTTGACGGAGCCGCCGTTGTCGATGCTCCGGGTGGTGAAAGCCACCCACACGCCAGCGATAGCCAGCACCAGGGCGTTGACCACAGCGACCTGGGCGGTCGTCCACGGCAGCCAGAACGCGGCAGCGAGCTGCACGCCCGACGCGATCAGGGAGGCGTACAGGGCAGGCTCGCCCGTCAGCTCATTGTTCGGCGCTGTCACTCGTCCACGACCTCACCCGCGACCAGCTTGATCGTCGCGGTACCGGCAGGTACGACGTCGATCGCCTCGGTCACCTCCAGGCCGAGTGACGGGATGCTGGCCTTCAGCACCGCCGAGCCCGGAGCACCGGACACGACCTCGCATGACCGTGTGTCTGCGGACACGTTCAGGGTGGTGACGGTCGGCTCGCTCGTCGACCACTCGACCGTCTCGACCGTGTCGTAACCGGCCGCGTCCGCGGTGTCCGCGGTGTAGGTGACCTTTTGGCCAGTGTTGAGCTGCATGTTCGTTCCTCCATGGGGTTCGGCTGGAATGCCGGTGACCTCGTCGACGACAAGGCCACGGATCAGGTGGATTCGGGCGGTACCGAGCAGGTACGCGGTGAACACGTCCGCGGTATGGCGGGCGGCGAGCTCCGCTGCGGCGACCGTGGCCGCACGGTCCACACCCGGCTGGAGCCGCAACGGCCCATGAAGAGCCACCGCCGCAGTGAGAGCTGTCTGCCGCGCCTCGAGCACGCGGTCGGGTGAGGGCATGGGCGACCTCCAGGAGTTGGGCAGGCGCCCGAATGCGGGCATCAAAAAAGCCCCGACCGACGGTCGGGGCGAACGAGAGCGGGCTCTACAGGGCGAACGGCTCGCCCGTCAGTGTGGTGAACGCCTGGCCGAGCCCTGCCAGGTCCAGCCCGGTCGGCGTCCTGCCTGCGGTCGACAGCCACTCAGGGCTGATGGCCACCCACGCCTCCTCGACGTAGCAGCGCCACCACGCGGTCGTCATGCTCTGCACTCGCCCCCACGTCACCGCCCGCAACGACCGGGCGGAGACGTAGCCGACGTTGATCGCATGGCCGCCCGCGATCGGACTCCCCGGGACCGGCGACCACGAACGGCCCTGCTCGAACTGGGCCAGCGCCGAGGCGGGCAGGTTCGCGCCGACGTAGACGTGCCCGAACAGGTGGAGAGCGGCCCGCACCTCGCCCAGGTCAGCCGGGTTCACTGCGGCGAACGCGACGATCCGGTGGCCGCCGACACCGACTCGCCGCCAGTAGCCGAGCACGTCCTGCATGACGGCGCCCTGGTCCGTCTCCGGCCGCGCCGGGTCATAGCCCGTCACCGCCGAGTAGGCCCTGATGACGTCCGCCTCCGTCACGGTGACTGTGGCGCCCCGCCCGTACCGGGTCCACGCCTGCACCATGTGGCCGGCCGCGGCGACCGTGCAGTCCCCCACCTGGTCGTTGGCGTACATCGGCCAGCCGGTCACCTTGGACAGATAGTCGACCACCGGCGGCACCGCAGGCAACGCCCTCAGAAACGGGGCCAGCTTCAGCCGCGGCGCCTGCTCCTCCGGACGCGGCGGGCGTCGCCCCAACCGCAGCCCCGCAGGCTCCGGCGTCTGAGACATGTCTCTCCTCATCAGTTCGTTTCGTCAATGAGCCCTCGCAGCTCGTCGGCTGGAGCAGCATCGTCGAGCTCCGGTTCTTCCAGACGCTCGATCAGCCGGCGGCGCCATAGCAGCCACAGCACGGCACCCCAGATCACGGCAGGATGAGCTTGGTCCAGGTCTTCGGCCCGATCTCCTGGTCGACCTCAAGCCCTTCGGCCTTCTGGAACTCGCCGACTTTCCGCGCCATCGGCTCGGCGAACTCCGTGTCGTCGTACACCTTCGGGTCCAGGCCGCGCCCGTGCGAGATCAGCAGGTAGAACGCCCTCTTGACGGCGGTTCCTTTCGCCCCCTTCTTCAGTAGCGGCAGCTTGTCCACGAGTTCCCCCATCAGGTCCTTCTCGCTGTCCTCATATCGCGGGTTCCAGAACCCTGCGATCACAGATGAGCCCCTCACTCGGCGTTTGCAGGCATCGCCGGTGTTCGCCTCGATGGTCTGCGCCCGGCCGTCGCCGAGGTTTCGCTCGACCAGGCCGACGTGGTCAATGCGATTGATGTCGTTCGTGCCGTCCCAGTCGAAGAACACGATCGCGCCCGGCTTCGCGTAGGCCCGAATGTTCGCCGCAGTGCCTGCATGCCACAGGCCGAGCCGCTCCCCGTCCTCGGCATGCCACACCGTGTAGGCCCGGTCCTGCACAGGCAGCACCGCGTCGGCGTTACCGGACTCGCGCGCCCACTCACTGATCGCTTGATCACACCACGGCGCAGTCAGGTACTCCTCGCCATGCCGGGCGGCGTACCCCCGCGTGATCTCATTCGGCCGGCCAGACAACCCCAGATCTCTGCGTGCGGCGGCGAGCATCGCCTTCGCGGTCACTCTTCACCTTCGCCTTCGTAAATGCCCGTCGCGGGATTCAGGACGTAGCCGAGGCCCGCGAGGACCTGCTCCTCGTCATCCTCGGTCGGCCCCCACTCGCGAAGGTCAACTCCCTCGACGACCAGGTCGGCTTCGGTCTTCTCAGTCATCGGGGATCCTCCTCGTTGAGTCGTTCTTGCCAGTCACGCCGGTACTTCAGGAACGTCGCCAGCATCAACGCCAGGAGCGTGTCCCCCACTGCGGCGAGGAACAGGCTGGCGATCGTGTCAGGGGCAGCGACGAACGTCGGGGTACCGCCGCGGAGCAGCACCACGATCACGGCTTTCACGTACGCCAGCCACGCGACGAGCACGAGCCCGTTGACGATCAGCGATGGGCGGCGGATCGGCCACTGCGGGCGGAACCTCATCAGGAACCACGTCGATGGAATCAGCCCGCCCAGCTGGAGAACCCACCACACGGTAGCGGCCATCACCGTTTACCTCCCGCTACAGCCCATACCAGCAGCTCAGCGAATCCGTTCGATTCGTTCAGGTGCGCAAGCCTTTCCTCTAAAGCGCGGGACTCCGCTGACTTTCTGCAGGCCCGTTCGAAATCCTCTTCAGAGCGACGGCACGACTCCTTAGCCCGTTGCTCCGCCTGCGCCACTTCTGGCCGGACCTGATCGGTGCGCCGTCGCCATGTCATCTTGTGATCTCCGCCTGCCGGTTTTTCAGGTCAGACAAAAGGTGCTCAGCCGTACGGGCAGCTTCCAGAGCTGCCGCGTTGGCGGTGGTGGACTCCAGATGCCAGGCCTGCCGGGTCTTCTCATGCGCGGCCTGCTCAGCTTCCAGGGCCTTGATGAGCCGCTGGACCTCTTTCTCAGTGCGGTCCATCGTCGGCTTAGGGACGACCAACCCCCTGAGGAACAGGACCAGCACCAGTCCAGCGAGGCCCGCGTTGAGGAGCACGCCGATGATGTTCGGGTCCTGCATTCAGCCTCTTTCCTCTGCTTCGGGATGGCGTGTCGGCAGGGTGAAGCGTGGAGGGGGGCGCCGCCCTCCACGGGGCCACAGCGGACGGCACGATCAGGGGGCGAAGCCGAACACACGCGGCCCGGTCTTCGCCGCTGCCGCCCGTTGGGCGCTGTCTGTGCGCTGGAGCAGCCACTCGTCCCTGGCCCGGCGTGCGGCTACCCGGGATGGATCCAGCCGCACAGCCAAGATCGCAGCGAGTGGGGTATCCGGCACCGCTATATCGAGGTTGGGGATCTGCACGCCCAACGCCTCAGCTTGCGCGGCGAGGTCGAATACGCGGGCCGCTACCGCGCCCTGCCTATCCTGCAGCGACGCAGGGGTGAGGGTGTAGGCGTGCTCGCGGACCGCGGCGGCGTGCGCGAGGAGCACCTCTCGGCGCGTCTCGTACGGCAGGCGTGGATCGCCCGGGTCGGGCAGGTCAGCGATGGTCTGCATGACCGCTACGGCGCCCGGGTCCTGCCAGGCCAGCGGATCGTCCGGGGAGGGGACACGTAGATGCAGCAGCGTGTCGACGATAACGTCCGCCTCGTCCGGGTCGAATCCGAACCGGGCGGCCATAGATTCCAGGCGGGCATGCGGAAGGATCGCGATGTGGTCGCCCGGGTCGGTGTCGGTGCGCCGGTCGGGGTAGTGCAGGTGGATGCCCCACATGGGGTGGACATCGTCGGCGTCGGCCCGCGTCTCCGGGCCGTGCTGGAAGCTGTAGGAGGCCTCGCTGTGGTAGATCAGCCCGTGCTCCACGAAGGTCCTCCTGTCAGTGCCGGAACGAGCACAGGTAGATCGCAACCGACGTGGCGGTTTGCCACCTGATCTCGAAGTTGCTGGTGTTGGACGCGGTGATGCACCACGCCATCGACGCCCCGGTCCCGGACCGCAGCCCCACGATCGGCCCCATATTGGAGTCCATGCTGGCGGGGTAGAACACCGTCGCCCCGGTGAAAGACCCGCCGAGGGTGACGCTGCCCCACAGCAGGCCGGCGTTGGACGGCAGGGAGGCGAAGTCGTCCCATTGGCCGAAGTGGCGGCAGATGTTCTGGCCGAACCGGAAGTAGTTGCCGCCGAACCCAAACCGGGCCTCATCAGCGCCCCAGAAGGCGAACGAGCCGCCGCCGGATTCCATACTGACCTCGTCGGAGGCGAGCGTCAGTGTCGACTGGTCGCCGCCGGAGGTGCCCGAGTACAGCTTCAGGATCGCCTCGCCGGAGCCGGCTTCGGCGACGACCCGCGTGGGGTTGGTGCCGGACCCATCGGGGTCCAGCCAGATCTCCGGGTTGGTTGCGCCGTCGGGGTTGAGGGTGATCTGGCGGGATCCGGTACGGCCGACGACCAGCGGGCCGCTTTCGACTCGGTTGAACGCGGGCCTGCTGTTGAGGCTGGTGCGGATCTGTTTGAGCTCCAGTTCGACCGCGCGCAGCCGCACCATGTAGTCGTCCGGGAACGGCGACGACGAGATCACGGCTCCATCTCCTCAGCGAACGTCAGCACGCACTCCTCCTGCGGCTTGTTCCGGTCTGGTGGGGTGACGGCGATGCCGATCACCCGCCAACTCTTGGAGAAGCTGGGTGAGCCGTTGATGATCGGCCACCAATCATTGGTGAGCACCAGCCGCACGTAGTCGCCCAGGTTGACCGGCGAAAATGCCGTGTTCGCAGGTAGTCGAACGCTGGCTTGGTGGATGCGCATCGCCCCGGCCCTGTTTGCGGCCCACCAGGCGGCGTAGTTGTCCAGGACTGACTTGATGCCGATCTTGTTGTAGTCGTGAGTGCCGTCCGTCCTGGGCCACCCGGCGTCCAGGTAGTCCTGCGCAGGGACAATGTCGCTCAGCAGCGGCGAACTCACGTTGGTGATGTCGCTGTTGACAGAGTCGCCGCGGACCTGCCACTTGGTGGCGGCCTTGAGCGCGTCGATGCTCTCCTGCCAGGAGGTCACGTTGCCCGGCTGGGCAAACACGTGATTGCTGGTAATGCTGCCAAGCTGCGGATACCCCCACACCCAGTGCCGCGTACGAACACCGGTACCGGGGTCCACGCTGGTGTGGATCGTCCACTCGAAGCCGTTCTCCGAACGGGCCAGCTCGACCAAGCGGTCGCCGTACGAGCGCCCATCGGCTGCCAGCACGATCAGGTCCCGCGGGACCCCGGAGGCGCCGGACTGCAGTTGCAGGCCGATGTTGGCGTAGGCGTCGGTCTGCATGTGGGTGATGAGCTGGCGGGCGATCTGTACCTGGTCAACGCCGGTGATCTCGCCGATGTCGGCGCGGATGTCGACGTGGGCGAGGTAGGACTCCAACCCCGCACCCTGCAGCTCCACGGTGACGTTGTCGCGGCCCCGCTGGGAGACAACGGCCTGCCAAATGAGGTAGGTGCCCCAGATCTGGCTGCCCCGGTAGACGTGCACCACAGTCCGGCCTGGGCCGGTGGTGAGTATGTCCGGGTGGCGCGGCACGATCCGCGCAACCTGGTTGGCGATGTCAGCGTTGGCAATCTCGACTGACGCCCTGAACGTCCCCGGCTCGATGATGCGCCGGTCGTAGGTGACGTTGTCCAAGGTCAGGTCACAGATGTAGGCGTCGGTCAGCAAGTCGCAGAACACGTACCGGTACGGAACGACCTCCGCAGGCGCGTCGGCCACGGGACCTCCTCGGGTGAGAAGGGCCCGCAGGCCAGCCGTGATCAGGTCACAGGAACGCGCTGCGCCACTGGATCTCGGCGCCGTTGGAGCCGCCCGAGGAGGCCGAGTAGGAGATGACGTTGGTGCCGGAGGTGAGGAACCACGCCTCTGGCGGCACGCTGACCGCCGACAAGGCCGACATATGGTCGGCGCCGCCGAGAGTGACTGCGCCCTCGTTGGTGTCGATCTCCAACCGCTCATTGGCAAGCAGAGTGATGTTGAACGCCAGGAGTTTCTCTGTCGTGAGGTTCGCCAGGCTGGGGCTCGTCGCCGGACCATTGATCCGCACTATCGGGTGAGAGGCGGTATCTCCGGAGTTGACTACTGCGGCCGAGGAGCCGTTGGCCACGACCGCTGAGACGACCGTCGTGTCATACCGCCGGGGGTCGGCGCAGGCGATCAGCACCGACACGGCAGGCTGCCCCACCGACCAATCCGAATCGAGCACTATGTCCCGATCGATGACCGCGCCGCGGGCAAGCAGCTGCTCCCCGTAGGTGCGGATCACCAGGTCGGTTTCCTCGGGCCCGTCGAAGATCCTCGTCGCGGCGCGCATCTCCCGCACCAGCGCCTGCACCTGAGTGGGGTCGTCAGCGGAGTTGAGCCGCATTTTGATCGTCACCAGCCGCTGCTGGGCGATCTTCCGACCCACCCAGGCGCCATGCCGTTGAGGTCTCAGCACGTTGCCGTTATCGATGCTGGGCAGCGACTCCCACCCGCTGATCTCCTGCACCCGGATCCGGTCGGTGCCCCACAGCACACCGCCGAGCTCGACCTGTCCGTCGGCCTCGATCAGGTCGCCCGGCAGGATCGGCACGGTGATGGACGGCAGCGGTACTCGGGCCAGAGCTGCGACAGTGGTAGCCAGGATCGTCGCGCCAGAGACGAGGGACGGCGCTGGCACCGATGCGACCGCAGCCACCGAGGCCGGGGCGACGCTTTGGCCTGTTGACACCGTCGGTGTCGGCACCGCGGCGACCGCCGCCACCGCGGCTGGAGAGGCGATCGAGATGGAGCCCACCGTGACTGTGGGCGCCGGCACTGCGGCCACCGCAGCCACTGCAGCAGGAGCAGTCGCCTGCCCCGTCGACACCGTCGGTGCTGGCACCGCGGCGACCGCCGCGACCGCGGTTGCGGCGACGCCCGCACCGGCCGTCACTGTCGGCGTCGGCACCGCCGCAACCGCCGCAACAGCACTGGGAGTGGCGGTGGTGGAGACGCCCGTCGGTGCCACCATGACCGGCCCCGCAGGGCTCCAGGCAATACCTGGGCCGTCCTCAGTGGTGGCGCCGGTCCCGCCGGACAGCGTCGCCCCCGCGCCGGAGTAGTCGACGGTGGACGCCCGGTCGAACGGGTGCCAGCCGCGCAGGTTCGCGGCACGCCGCGGCTGGTAGGTCCACGCCTCGTTTTCCAACTCGCCCTGGCTGAGGGCAGCGCCCCACCATTTGACGGCGGCCACGCATCCGTTCGGCCACTCACCGCCGAAGAAATCGTCTCCGATGCGCCACGTGTCGTGCATCACGCTGGCAGGGCCGTCGCTCCAGGTGGTCACCGTGCTGGAGGTATCGGTGAGCGCCCGGGTGACCATGACGCCATTGGCGCCGTTCACGGCGACGCCGATGTAGTACCAGACGCCGACCGTCAGCGCCCGAGTGCCTTTGGTGATGCTGGTGACGTCGTTGTCGTTCGCGAGAAAGGAGAGGGTGGTGCCGTCGCTGTCGGTGCGCAACATCGTGAAGCCCAGGCGCGCGCCGCTGTCCTGGTCGAGTGACCACACGCTTGAGTACGTATTACGGTCAGTGGTGATCTTGAACCAACAGCTCACCGACCACTGAGACTGCGCGCCCAGACTGATGGTGCGGGTATACGACTGGCCACTACCGCTGAAGCGAACTGCCACAACTCACCCCGCTCAGGTGTCGGAGTAAGACAGCTCGGCTTCCAGCCAGATGGCGTCGCCGGTCATCGTGTCGGACCCGTTGGAGCCAATCCGCGACAAGCGCAGCCACACGATGTCTCCAGCCGCCGCGGAGTCCAGGTTGGAGATGGTGACGCTGCACACGTGCACCCTCTGGCCGGTGGTGCCCAGATGTGTGTCGTCGACTGTCTGAGCGGTGGCGAAGCTCTTGGTCTCCGCATCCTGCGAATCACTGTCGGGCGTGATGCAGGCGATGGCCGCCTCCCACCGCACCACTCCCGACGACGCGGTGTCGGCGTACCAGGTCAGGCTCAACGTCAGGTTGCCGCTGCCGTAGTTGACCAGGCGCCGCTTGAAGTAAGCCCGTTCATCGGTCGAGGCGTCGTAAGCCAACCCGGTGACTGGAAAGTTCGTCCCGGCGTTGCGCTGGTAGGCGGGGAAGCTGGAGGTCGCGAGGACCGCTTCTTCCGGGGACAGGAGATGCCGGACGGTACCCACAGGCGCCTCCAGGAATCAGGAGTTGGGCATAAAAAAAGCCCCCACGACCGTGAGGGATGGATCGAACAGAATCGATCGACATCGAATTCAAATAAGTCCACGAAGTCATTCATGGATTTATTTGAACCTATGGCACGAGGTCCAGATTGAACACGCCAGCAGAATTCCACGTAATTAGGAACGTACCTGAAACCGTGCTGAAATCAGAGCCGAAATTAATTAGCACAATTGCGTTATTTCCGGCCAGTGCATCAGCGTAGATCAGGGCCCCCTTCGCCGTAATCGTGGAGGAAGTCCACTGCATGTTGTCGGCAGCCCATTTAATGGTTCCCGTCGGCGACTCCGACAGAGCCGTGCCGGTCAGCAGCTGCCCACCTGCGGTGTAGCCCGCCCCCGAAGACTCTCCCGAGTTATACGGGCTCACCCCATAGGCCGTGTCGCTGGAGAAGTTCGGAGTGATGCTGTTGGTGAACAACGCGATTTTGTGATTTTCCGCGTCGAAGTCCACCGCGAGTTGGGTTGTGTCGAGGATGTCCGTCCACGTGGCGACGAACAAGCCGCTTGCGCTAAGCGCCACGTCAGCCTCCCGCTCTTACGGTCTGAGGCATCACCGTCTGGGAGCCTGGAGTCGCTGGGGCGAGCATCAACTCGGAATCGGAAAGTTCCTCGCGGGCGTCGTTGAGCGCCTGGCTCGCGGCCCGGTGCCTCGTCTTCGCGGCTGAATCATCGGGGCTGCTTCGATAGGCCTCCTTCGCCGCCTGAGCTTCCTCCTCCAGTTCAGCGAGGCGCTCGTTGTGCTCGGCCAGCTCACGCAGTTGCTGGGCGCGTTCACGGCTGGACATCGCGCACCTCCCGCACCCCGCCGGCGCGCACCAGCGGCGCGTTGATTCGCACGTCCTGGCCGGCGTCCACACCGGACCGGCCCGTCGAACGAACGCGGACCCGGTTGCCGAGCTCGTCCTGGCGGGTCTGGTAGGCCTGGCCGACATAAGGGCCGGACTCCAGCCGCCCCTCGGCCACGACCCGGCTGCTGCGGGTCCGGCCGCGGGCCAGGAAGGAGATGCCCTTGCGGCGCATCCGCTCCCCGAACGTCAATTCCTCGGGCATGCCGAGACCGCCTCTCGTCGAGGGTGGAGGAATGGGAAGGCCCCGAGCAGGTGCTGCTCGGGGCCCAATGGGTGAGGGTCAGCCGCGGCCGTCGACCCGCATGCTGATCTTCGCGGCGACCATGTCTATATCGGCCTGCTCGCGTACCTGCATGCTGTCGATGTGCACTAGCGGTGAGGTGCTCCCCGAAGTGCCTGAGCTGGGGCCCACGTAATCGCCGCTGTTGGATCCGGCGACCATCGTGACGACCTTCGGTGAGGACTGCACCGGCTTGCTGACCTTGGAGGGATTCACCACACCTTGGACCGGGGCCGACACCGACGACGATCCGCCGACCATGTTGATCTGGATCTTCTGCGCTGCTGCCTTCTTCGCTGCGGCGGCGAGCGCGTTGTCGATCCCGACCAGGCCCGCCAGCGACGTGCCTGCCGACCCGATGCCCTTGGCGGTCTTGCTCTTCGTGGCCGTCGCCGAGATCGCGGTGCCGATCTTGCCCGTCGCGCTCTTGGCCTTCGCCTTCGCCGCGGCGGCCGTACCGATCTGCCCCTCAGCCGCTGATGCCACCGCACCAGCACCGGCCACCGCACCTGAGAGCCCCTCTATCGCGGACGTCAGGGCGGTGAGCTGAGTGCCGAGCGTGTCGGTCATCTGCTGCAGAGCCGACGTGACCGACCCGGCATCGCCGAGCGTGGAGGTCAGCCCATCAGTCGCAGCAGTCAGCGAGCTCGTCAGTGACGACGAGGTGGCATCCAGGCTGCTCTTGAGGTCGGAGATGCCGGTGACCGTGACCGTCGCCTGCCCAGACGCTCCCGACAGGCTGCCGCCCGTCCACGCCGGAGCCGACGAGGCGGCAGCGACCTGCTGCGGCACCACCGCCATCCCCATGATCCCTGCGGCTTCGTTGAGGATCTGCAGGCCGCGGCCCCGCTTGGACGAGTCGAGCGGGATGAACGCCTCCCACCCGGCCTCGCCATAGATCACGTCAGGGCCTGATCGACCGCTGATCATGTACGGCGACGTCGCGATCATCGCCTGCGGGCTGGAACCCGCCGACCGGATCCCGCCTTGAGCCATGTACTCGCGGCCGTCGGCATTCCACACCCCGCCGTACGCCCCCAGCTTCGGCTTCGCCTTCGGCGCCGCGACCCCCTCAGGAAGCGCAGCGGTGGCAAGGCCGTACTTCCGCAGCAGCCCTACGATCTTTGCTTCCGCCTGCGACGTATCAGCCGTAATCTTCATCGGTGGTGGCGACTTCAGCTTGGCCGCAGCTTCCTTCACATCGTTGATCTTCTTGGCGGCCTTGTCCGCCTGATCCCGGCTGATGCCAAACTTCTGCGCCAGCTCATACACCTGCTCGCGCGCCGTCTTCGACTTGCCCGCCAGCTCGAACAGCTTCGGAATCTGATCCTCGAATGCCTTGCGGGCATCGTCCGTTTTGCCCGTCAAGATGCCTTGGGCGTTGGCCGTCTCCGCGACCTTCTTGGCGAACTCGTCGAACTTCTGCCGGGCCAGCTCGGTCGCTTCCCGCTGTGAGGCGGTCTTGCCTTTGGTGGTGTCCATCGACCCGCCCGCCGCATCCAGCGCCCGCTTCACGTCCTCATAGGAGCCCTGCAGGTCGGCGTTGACCAACGCGGTTTCCGCATACTGCTTACGGGCGTCGGCGATCGTGGTGTTGGTGCCGTCGAGCGCGCTCTTCACGGCGTAGGCATCCTGAGTCAGTCCGCGGGTGCCGTAGGCGAAGGCCGCCCCCTTGCCGATGACGCCGTCGAGGTTGACCCGGTGCTGATTCAGCTGGGCGTTCACCTGGGCTATCGCGTCCTTGTTACCCAGCGCCGCCGACCGCAGCGTCTCCAGGTTGATGCCGAGCTTGCGCGCTGCCTCGGCCGCCCCGCTGTCGATGAGCCCTTGGCCGATCTTCTCCTTGAACGCCTTCGACATTGCGCCCTGCGACTCGCCCAGCGCCGACGCCAGATCCCGCACCTTGCCTGCGGCTTCCTGGTTGGCGAGAGCGAACTCGCCGAGCACCAGGGCACCCGCGCCGACCGCCAGACCCCACGGGCCGCCGGCGCCAAGCATCCCGGCCAGACCGCCCAGCTTTCCGCCGATACCGGTCTTGCCGGTGCCTGCTGCGGTGCCGACGTCGTTCATGCGGTCACGGAGACGGCCCAGAGCGTCGACTGCGGCGTTGATACCCTTACCGGTATTCACCGCGACATACACCGCGCCGACCGCCAGGGCGATGCCCTGGATGTGCTCGGGGCTCATGCCCGCCGTGAGCTTGGCCAGCAGGGACAAGCCGCTCAAAGAGCCGACGCCGAACGGCGCCAGCGCCTCGACCACGTGGCCGCCCGTGGTCGCCACATCCTTGAGGGTCTGCCAAATCTGCGGGCCGTTACGCTGCACCTCCGCCATGAAGCTACGGAAGTTGGAGTCAGAGCCCAGGCCCTTGCCCCACTTGGCGAATCCCTCGCTGATGTCCTCGACGTTGCCCAGCAGGTCCCGCCCGTACGGCAGCAACGCCTGAATCGTCCCGGCGAACCCCTCGAGCACGTTGCCACCCGTGTGGCCCAACCTGGTCAGCGCGCCGGGGATTTCGGTGTTGATGTCGTTGAAGAAGTCCGTCCAGAACGGCCCGCGCAGAGACTTCTCGGCGTCCTGGCCCAGCGTGGTGAGCGCCTTACCGGCGCCGCTCACCCCAGGCCCGATCTTGTGCAGGCCAACGACGATCAAATCCATGCCTTGGCTGATTGCCGGGAAGACGTCCGGCTGTAGCTCCCGCTGCCACGTCAGGTACTCGTCGGAGAACGCCTTCACGTCCTTGGCCAGCGCCCGCTCGGCCTTGCTGAGTTCGGCCATCTTGGACGCCGCTCCGCCGCTCCCGCCAGCCGCGGCTCCTGCCTGCTCCATCGCGGCCTTAGCCTGGAGCTGTTCCAGCTTCAGGCGTTGCGTCGCGCGGAGCTGATCCCGCTGCGACTTGATCACTGCGGCGTTCGCCTCGGCGACTTTCCGCTGAGCGTCACCGACATCACGTTGTGATCTTGCTACTTCCTGAGCTGCCGCGGCGGCATCGCGCTGAGCTGCGGCTACGTCTCTCGCGGCTTGCGTCCGGGCGTCGCCGACCGCGCGCTCGGCATCTGCCTCGCGACGAGTCGCTGCCTCAAGGGCTTCCTTTGCAGCCCGGACCTCGTCGGAGCCCTCGACGCCCTGTTCGTTGGCTTTCTTCGCCTCGGCGGCGAGGTCGGCGTTGGACTCGCGAAGCCGCTTGAGGTTGAACTCCGCCTCGCGCAGGGCCAGCTCAGCCTCATCCTTGTCGGTCTGGCTTGCACCCGATCCCGGCTGAGTGACTCGGGTCAGGTTCTGCTGGGCGCGGCGGATACTGAGCTGGGCGCGCTCCTCGGCCAGCGCCCCGCCTTCGGTCGCCAGCGCCAGGTCTTCAAGTCGCTCCTGCGCCCGCTCTCGGGCCCGCGTTAGATCCTCAACCGCACGCTGAGTAGCGCGATGCGCCTCTGCGGCAGACCGCTCGGCATCGACAATGCGTCGTGATCCTGCCGCCGATACTTCGCCGACCCGTGCAGCCGCTACCCCAGCAGCCTCCTGCGACTGCCTGAGTGCGTCCTGAGAATCCCGAACATCCCGTAATGCGTCTTTAACGCCCTGCTGGGCTTTCTTTACAGCTGCAGCGGAGTCTTTGACTCGGTCCTGTGCTTCCGCGAGACGAAGCGCCTTCGCCGCAGCGTCAGCAGCCGACTGGGCGGCGCTCTTCATCGCTCCGCCCGCACCGCCACCACCAGCAGCCGATGCCGTCTGCTTCAACGCCTCATTGACCCGCGTCAACCCCGGCACCGCCACCGCGGCGAACCCGCCAGCACCGGCGCCAGCCGCGGCAAACGCCGCACCTAGGCCAGCGACACCGACACCGATCGTCAGAGCGGCTGGCAGGGCAGCTAGCGCAACGCTGACAGTGGCGATGCCCGCGAGGGCTCCAGCAACATCAGCGGTGACGTTCACCTTGGCCGTACGACCATCGACCTTGGAAATTTCACCATCGACGGCGCGTAGTTCTGCCAGTGCGGTGCTGATATCAGCGTTGACGGCGATGTTCGCGTTGCCACGTTGGAGCCTCGATAGATCCCGTTCGATCTGCGCCAGCTCAGCACGGGCAGCCCCAGCATCGATGTCAATACCGATGCGCTTCTCCGTCAACCGCTCCATCTGGGCTCGGAGCTTCGCGAACTCGATCTCTGCCGGAGTCGAGTCTGCATCGATCTCGATCTTCGGCAACGCCTTGGTTGCGTTCTCCAGGCGCCGCCGAAAGCTATCGGCATGAGCCCCGGTCTCGGTCATCTTTCGACCGAGGTCGACCGTCTCCCTCTTGGCCGCCCCCATCCCGGCAATGAAGCCAGCGACCTTGGCCCGCAACTCGACCGAAACAGAACGGTCAGCCACGACTCACCGCCCTTCAGGTCACAGAATGAGTCGTTTAGGCCACACGTGCCCTTGCGGATGTGGCACCATCGCGAGCGGATCGGGGGCTATCCACAGGAAGAGGTCCCATGACCGCTAAAGCTCTGGCCATCGTCGCGGCCGTAATCATTGGTGCAGGCGCGCTCGTCGGCTTGATCCCCGTCACATCCGAGGGCGTCAATTGCGGATCAGCCTTCGTCAAGAGCAACGACGCGTTGGTGTCGGATCTGACACAGTCGATGTCCGGCAAATCGACCGACACCGTCTCAGCTTGTACGGATCTGCGCAGTCTTATCCGGATCCCGGCGCTGGTCCTCCTCCTGGGAGGGATGGTTGCGCTCGCGGGTGCCGGCATCGTCGACAGCCGGCGCCAGAATCTCACAGCGACCGATTAGCCCTGCTCGATCGCTGTGTAGAAGAGTGCTTGCTCGTATTCTGTCTTGTGCTTAGCGCGTTGCTCTTGTGATCTTGCAATCGCTGTACATGCATGGCAACGGAACGGGTGGGGCACCGTGTAGGTGCGGACGGGTTCCCCGTCTCGCATCTCCGTCGTCTCCGACAGCTGCAGTCCGCATTGGGGGCACTGGTCGGCTTTCCAACGCAGGTAGGCCATGTGCCAGGCCACATCCTCGTCGGTCCACTCCGGCTCCGAAGTGGTCTCGGAGTGGGTGACGTGGTTGGTCTCGCCTCGGTGGTAGATCGTCGTAACCAGCGGCACCCGGCCGAGGAGTTTCGACCGGGGCACCCCCATGGCGTGAGCTACCGAGAGCTCTTCTTGGAGCCGCTGAGAACTGCGGATGCGGCGTACGAGAAAGGGACGTCGATGTCCGCCTTGTTCACCTCGTAGGACGCAGTGAACAGGGCGTCCCACTGGGCCTGGGTGAGCGACTCGGCGAGCTGTCCCGCTTCGTCCACAGTCATCTTCGGCTCAACCGCGCATGTCGCGACCAAAGCGACGCTGAAGGTGTCCCAATCGACGTCGCCCCGCTTGGAGTCATCCTTCGGCGGGTGCGAGGCCACCAGGTCGCTGTAGACCTTGGAGGACAGGCCCTGGAAACGGAACACGACCGTGTGCTCCCGCATCCGTGCTCGCAGTTCCTGGATCTGCTGAGCGATTGCGGTCGCCATCGGATCTGTGTCACCAGCCAGGGTTCCCGCCTCGACGGGCTTCTCCTTGGCGACAGCAAGGTCTCTTTCGAGGTCCTCGAACTCTGCCACCAGGTCGCCAGCTGTGCAGATGGGAACTGTCTTCTCCGGCCTACGGATCGACCCAATGATGTCTGCGATCGGTGAGGTCTTGGTCGTCATCAGGCCGCCACCGTCGCTTCCCTCAGGTACGGGCCGGAGGGGTACAGGTTGAGCATGGCGCGGTCGTAGGTCTCAGCCTCGGGCGCGACCTCGGACGGCTCGCCGCAGGTCACCGTGTAGATGGCGATCTTGTCTCCGGCTGCGTAAGCCGTGGTGTAGGCCACCCCACGCCGCACCACGAGGTAGCCAGCAGTGCCGTTCGTCATGACCGACCACATGCGGTCAGACGAAGGCGAGGAGTCTCGGAAAAATTCCAATTCGATCTTCGCCTTGGTGCGGCCCGGCCCTTCGAAGGACTGAGTCGACGCGAGAGTGTCGCCGGTCACCGCGCCCTGATCGATGCTGATCTTCAGGCCGGATGCGGTGATCGTGGTCTCGCACACCACGATGCCCACCGCGGTCAACTCCGCCACGGTCGGCGCCGCCAACGACGCCACAGCAGGAACGAACGTGCACTTGGTGTTGCCGTCAGAAAGCCGCTTACTCAAAGTAGTCACTCCTTGTGGAAGAGTTGTTTTTGCGCCTCTTTGCTGCTTGCAGGCGGCGGCAAGCGCGACAGCCGCGGGACCTCGGTCGCTTAGGCGGCACGTAGGTGTTGGCGACCGTGAAGGCGTGACCGCGAATGCAATGGGTCTTGCGTGCGTTGATCGCCGAAGGTCCTTCGCCGCGCAGCACATTGACTGCGGTCGGAACCGGGTCGAAGTGCCACGGGTTCACGCAGGCCCGATTGCGGCACAGGTGATCGATGTCAAGGCCATCGGGGATGTCGGTCCGAAAGAACTCGTAGGACCAGCGGTGTGCCGTGCCACCAGCGAATTGGCCGTAACCCGAATCGGGGTGCGGCTTGTCCCAGAGCCAGCAGCCGCGATCATCCTCGCCAGCAATGTGATCGAAGAATCGGCGTTCCAGCGTCAGTCCTTCGGCGTCACCGGAGCGCCTGGCCCGCTTGTAGTGCATGAGGCAGTGGCCGCCGCCAACCGCAGGCCGCTCGCATCGCGGTACCGTGCAGATTCGGCGAATCCGGATCGTCTCAGCCGGGCCTGGATCACCGGTCTTCTTCCACCGTTTGAGGTGCATGGTGCAGAAGCCGTTGGCGCGCGACAGGCTGTCGCATCCTTTTACGGCGCAGGGTTTGCGGACTCGGGGACCCGTTTCGGCGTTGCCGACGTCACCGGTTCTCTGCCAGCGCCGATAGTGGGTGGAACACCAGCCACGACTTTTTACTGGTTCTGGGCATGCGGGAACAGAGCAGATACGCTCAGACACGTCGATCTCCTGTGAGGATCGGCCGCGCCCGGGACCGTTAGAGCGGTCGCCGGGCGGTTACTTGCCGGTGGGCTTAACCCGCTCGGGCTTGGGAGTGGTGAGCCCTGCTGGCTGCGACTGGACGACCTCGACGGACTGCGCGGGAGCAAGCTCACCGCCCAGCACTGTGGGCTCCTCGCCGGGGTCGGGAACCAGACCGAGGATCGTGTAGCCCTCTCGGTGCTCCCAGAAGGGACGAGCAGAGGCATCAACCTCGAACTCGTTGCCGTACTCGTCACGAATACGGAGGCTGGACATGCTCAGCCCCTCACCACGTAGTAGGTGACCGAGGTGGTCGCCGACCACGACAGGGCGATCAGCCCGTCGGCGGGGTCGGCCCACTCGCGCAGCAGCTTCACGGCCTTCGTAGCGCCATTGGCGATCGCTCGGACCGGGTCCGGGTTAGGTTCGCCGTAGCTGTTGTTGCCGGGCACGGCGATAGTCAGGTTGATGGAGCTGCCGCCGCCGTTGGTGACGATCAGGAACAGGTTGTCGTCCGGGGTGATCTTGTCGCCGGATGCAGCAGAGCGGGAGGTCAACGCGGTCCCAGCGACCGTCATTGCCTCCGCGGGGTAGGTAGCCATGCGGGCTCTCCTCAGGGCATGCCAAAGAGCCCGCGCACAAGGTGTGCCGGGCTACGAATCGGGTGGGTTAGGTCGGTTCGGACCTGAAGTGGAACTGAACGACGCCGTAGTGCACCGGGGGCACAACGGCGTCATCCCGGCTGATCGGCTGGTCCAGTGGCATTCGGTACACCGGGTAAGCGGCCCGGCCAGCCACTACCGGGGTCACGCCGATCAGCGCAGTCCTGACGGCGTCCATGACCCCTATGGCCTGGTCCTGGGTGGCGCCCACCACAGTGATCTGGAACGAGAAGTCGAAGGCGTCGTGAGTCTGGGCCAGCGACGCCGCGTCGTCCCGCCCGGTGAACGGGTACAGGACGGCGTAGCCCGTGAACGTGCTGGTCCCGGGGTTGCCCGCCCAGCCCCCGCCCGCGGGCGCCTTCCCCCGGTCTACGAGCACGCCCGCCGCGGTCAGCAGAGCAACGATGCCGTCGGCGTGTGGCCGAGCCGTTGCGACGGTCATTCTTCGAGCACCCGGCCACCGATGGATTCGATCGCCTTCACGAACGGCTCTACCGCAGCCTCGAACGCGGGCCCCAGGTATGGCTTGGGCGCCATCCGGCTGGTGCCTAGCTCGACATATCCGCCGTAATGCGCCGTTGGGCCAGCTACGAAGCCCAACTCGTCGGCGTCGAAGTCAACGCCGATCGAGGACTTCAGATTGCCGGTGTCGACTGGCACCAAGTTCTGGGCGCCGGCCACCGTGTCGAACCCAGTCTTCTTGACTGCGGCGCGGGTCATACTTTCGACGCGTTCGGTGGCGTTGTCGAAGGCGACCTCCAGTCGGGCGATCTCGCTGAAGTCAATGTCAAGGTCGTCACTCATGGCACGTCCCTGTGGGTGATGTCCTGGCTGCAAGTGAGAACCCGCTCCCACTGCTGGGTGCCGCCCCCGCCTACTGTGTCGGTCACCTGCAGCAGGCGGCCCGGTAGGAGTGGGTCGGCTGCGGCGAGGACCTCCACGATGTCTCCCTCCATGATCTCCGGGGTGTCCCATCGGACGGCGATCTGGTAGTCGGTGATGCCGATGCGCTGGTCGCCGACGACCGGGTTGCTGATGCCGCCCGGCGGCGCGATACGGCACGGCCCCCGATACACCTCGGTCGAGGTAGGCGGGTGCCATACCCCAGCCCCGTCCAGGGTGCCGCCGCCCGCTGCGGGCCGGGTGATACGGCAGGTGCCGGTCTGGGTGGCGGTCGCGGTTGGCCGGTGATGTTCGCTCCACCGGGCGTGGATAGGGGTGTGGCCAGCGAAGGGCATCGTTCACCCCTTCCGTTGCCGCGCGTCAGGCGCGCTACCGCAGGTGGGGCACAGTTGCGGAGCGACAATCAGTGAGTCAGGAGGCAGCGGAGGCTCCGGCTCGGGCCAGATCGCTGATAGGTCCTCTTGGTTGTGGCTCATTCCGGCGGATAGCCCAGGTAGCCGACGTACGGGTCGAAGTCCACGACGTCGAACCCGACGCCGTCGTCGCCCAGCCCCTCGGCGACCTGCTCGCGGAGCCCAGTCGCCCGGGCCCGTAGTTCGGCCGCCACGGCGGGTCCGTTGATGGACAAGCCGTTCATGCTGATCACTTTGCTGACCATCGCTTCGGAGGAAGCGATGGAGTCGAGCGCCTGAGCAGCGGCCAGCTTGATGCTGCCGCCCTCCATGTCGAGGTACGCCTGGATCTGCGGGTCGATCAGCAGTTGGGTGGCCGGGTCGGTGTCTGGGATCAGCAGCCGTACCCGGCCGACCGGGGTGGAGTAGTCGAGCGCCACGGTTCCTCCTACGCGGTGAAGACCGTGACCTTCCAGGTCGAACTGGCCGGGTCGATCGCGCCCGCGGTGCCGTTGAGCACCCGGATGGTCACGGTGTCTGCGGCCGATACGAAACCGCACACCACCAGGCCGGTGTTGAGGTTGCCCGGCGGCGCGACGATGACGAAATCGCCGGTGGCGGCACCGGTCACGGTGACGGTCAGTGTGCCGACCGCTCCCGCGGCGATGGACGCGAAATCGAGCGTCGCGGTCGCGGTGAGACGGACCTGCGTGGCGGGCACTCGGCCACTGGAGTTGAGGGTGGCCAGTCCGCCCGGCTGGCCCTTGGCTGTGCTGCTCACGATGAGCTGCCCTTCTTTGATGTGCGCCTACGCGCGGGGCTGGTTCGAGCGGGCTGTGCCGGTTCCTCCAGTGCGTCACCTACAGGCGCAGGATCTTCGGCTGGGGCTGGCTCTCGAAGTTCGACCGTGTGCGGTCCGTCTTCGAGAGCCTGCTCCTGCGACACGGTGGGGCGTTCGGGGAGACGGTCCAGCACCTCTCCCAGCCGGGCGTGCAGAGCAGCGAGGTACTGCTCGGTTCCGTTGATCGGCGGAGGAAGGCCCGTCACAAGGGGCTGCCGTAGACGTGCGTGTTCATCAGGAACCCGCCCCCGTGGAGGCGACTGCGGAACGGTACTCCATGAGGGTTCCGCCGAAAACGTGCCTGACCTTGTAGTCGGTGCTGTCGGTGTCGAAGTCGCCGTCGGTCGGGTCGACCAGGCCGCCGCCGACACGCATCGCGTTGGGCGACTTGACGAACAGCTCCGGCGACTCGTGGCCCGCGAGGAAACCGACCTCCATGGCGGGGCGGCCGGTGCCGGGGTCAGCGAACAGGTACCAGGCGGTGTTGCCTGAAGTGGTGTTGATGATGGGCAGCCACGGATTGACAACGGGCCTGACCCGGTTGCGCATCCAGTTGGTGACCCTCAACTGGTTGTTGCCGGTGCCGTCGCCGCCGCCGTCCGCAGCGAGGATCTCGGTGGCGTTGATGATGTTCATCGCCGTGATCTCCAGGGCAGGCGGGATCACCAGGTGCACGCTGTCGACGTAGATCGGGTTGCCTTCGGTGTCGACCTGCGCGGCGAGCACGTTCATCGCGGTAGTCAGGCCAGCGATCGACAGCGCCGGGTTGCCGGTGACGAGGTTGGCATGGCCCACGCTGAAGAACGTCGAGTTCGGGCCGGTGGAGCTGGTGTACAGCGACGTGGCGAACTTCTCCTCTGACAGTGTCGCGGCCCGAGCCAGCCTGTCGGGCAGGCTCGCCAGTGCGTCCAGGTCGTCGTTGATGAAGTCTTCCCACGTGAGAGGAAGTCGCTTGCCGAACTTCTTGACGGAGTACTCGTACTTGCCGTCGGTCAGGGCGGCGGCCGGGTACTCGCCGGCCTGCTTCACTTCCTCCAAGACGCCTTCCCCACCGTCGAGGGTGAAGCGGCGCACGGTACGGAAGTCACGGACACGGCCCTGCTTGGCGGTCTGCCGCCACATGACCGGACGCGCCTGGTAGGAGGCGAGCATCTGCCGGTCGATGATGTCCGTGAACAGGTAGCTGAAGTCGCTGGTGGTCATGGCCTCGCGGAGGCGGTGGGTGGGGATCCGGCCGCTCAAGACGCCCTTGTAGAGGTTGGTGGCCTCCAGCAGCGACTGCTTGTAGCGGTGATCGTTACGGCCGCCGCGGACCTTACGGCCCTCCCGGGCGTACAGCTTCTCGGTAGAGGCGTCCTGGTGGGTGTAGCTCTCGATCAGATCGAGGAGTTCCATCGTGTGGTTGTCCTTGCTCGTGGGGCGCTCCGCGCCGGGGCAGCAAAAAGCCCCCGGGCATAAGCGCGGAGGCAGGAAAAGAAGGTGGTGCGCCCCAGCGGTCGGAGCGCGCGAGGTCAGTAGCCGATCTTCACCCGGATGGTGGCGGTCGCCGCGCTGGAGACGACCTCCAGGGCGTAGCCGAACCGCACGCCCGAGGTCTTCTTGCTCAGCTTCGGAGTATCGCCGGAGACGTAGTAGAGGATGTCGCCGGCCGCGACGGCGGAGTTGCCGCCGCCGTCGATGCCCTTCACGCTGAGAGTGGCCACACCGTTGGTCTTGATCGTGGTCAGGCCGTCAGATGCCTCGTTGATCAGTGCGACGCCAGGGATCTGGCCGACCACGACGGGGTCGCCGGACGCCGGAGTCGCAGGGTCGGTCGCGGTGAGGGCGAGCTGCGTGCCGTCCTCGAAGATGATGTTCTTCGCCATGTCAGGCCCTCCCGTGCACAGCGGTCTTGGCCGCGCTGTCGCTCATGCCGAGACCCTTGAATGCCTCTTCGAGCTCGCTGTCAATGTCAGAGGCGGAGATCTCCCGCTGGGACTCGCCCAGGCCGCGGACCGCCCCGATGCCGGATGCTTCCGCGACCATCGCCAGGTAGGTCTTCTCATCCTGGATGGCCTTCTTGACGGCCTCGGCAAGCCGGGCGCCGTCCAGGACGCCGTTCTCGCCCGCCGGAATGTCGCGGACGATCGCCTCAGTGACCTTGGCGTGCGCGGCCTCAGGAAGGCCGCAGCCCTTCAGAGCTTCAGCGCACACCTTGCGGGCGGCCTGGTCGTTCTCCAAGCGCAGCGTCTTCGCGTCCGACTCAGCGACCTTGGCCTCCAAGGCGGCGACACGGGCAGCCGTGGCGGCCTGGGCCTCGGTAAGCGCCGCCTGCGCGGTCTCGGCAGCCTTGGTCGCTTCGGCCAGCTGCGCGGCGAGTTCACGCTCACGTGCCGACTCGGTGACGTCGGCGCCCCGGTGCGGGGGCGCCTGCTCCTTGATGGTGCTCCCCGACATCGGGGCTCCCTTCGTGGTGGGGTTTTCGGGTAGCGCGTCAGGGTCGTCCCCTTGCTCGGGGTCGTCCCACAGGGCGCGCTGGTACAGGTGGGGGTAATCGGCCTCCACCCGGGCTGTGAAAACCTTCAGGCCGTCACCGACGGCCTGTGACAGGCCGATTCGCTCGTCGCGGGTGAGGCGGCCATCGCCGAACATGTCGTCGGCGAGCTTCGTGAAACCGAGGTGAAGGCGGGACTCCAGCCACTGCCCCAGGCTGGCAACCTCGTCGAGACCGGCTTCCTTGGCCTTCAGGAAGGCAGGCTTACCCTTCTTCTTGGTGTCCTGACCGTCCTGCGGCTCGTCGCCCTGGTCTTCGACGTCCTCGTCGTCAATCTCGGCGCCCTCCAGATCCGCAGGTTCCTCACCGGTCTTGGTGGCGGTCGGTGGTGCTTTGGCCTCCACCGCGCGCCGCAGCAGCGCGCCCTGAGCACGTGCCGACTCGAGTAGCGCCACGATTTTTCCTCCAGCTCCTGCAGCCGTGACAAAGTCCACGGATGCGGCTTCGGTCAGCGAGGTGACAATCGGCCCCGCGATGGACTCGTCCCGGGAAGCCTCGACGGTGCCGGATGCCCGGATGCTCATGCCGATGTGAGGAGCCATGGCTTCGATGACCGGCGCCCAGTGCGGGTACACCTCGACGTCGGCGTACAGGCCATCACCGTCGTACACAGCGGTGCTGGCCAGGCGGCCGGCCAGATCGCGAACGGAGCGCTCTGGCCGCTCGTACGCTTCGGTTGCCCCGGGATGGTCGAGGAAGACCGGCAGGCCCTCCCGGAAGACTCCGGCATCGCGCCGGAGCGTCGCCGCCGGGTAGTAGCCGCTGGAACCTTGGATGTCGCCCTGAATGATGCGGGCCCTGAATTTGCGGCCCTTCAGAGCTTGCCCTCCTGCAGCTTCGGTGAGCGACACCTGCTCGGTGAGGTTGCGGCGGCGGCGCCCTCTGGCGGACTCCTCAAGGAGGCCACTGACCGCATTCATCCAGTCGCTCATGTTGGGGCCGTCGATAGCAACGCCCCACCCGATCCCCGAGGCTGGCGTCACCAGCAGGCTGCTGCCAGGGGCACCCCACTCGCCCTTCAGCTCGACCGCGACGGGGCCGACGTTGGTTTTGACGTCCTGACGGGTGACCCCCTCGTCGGGGGCGTTCGGGTCGGTGTCTTCCTCGTCGAATCCCTCGTGAACGACGGTGAGCGCGCGGTCGAGCTTGCGCCAGCTCCCGGCAGTGAACACGGTTTCGACGGGGCGGCCGTCATCGCCGATATGCCGAATCCCGAACTTTCCGCCACCGGCGGGATACACGTCGACCGGGCCGTACTCGGTGTCCAGCCGCTTCGCAGTGGAGAGGTCGTATCCGGTCTGTTCTAGGCGCCCGGCGTCCTTGGGGCTGAGCGTGAACGCCGGTTGTCCGTCGATCTGCACGTCATACCGGCCCGACCCCGCCTTGGTGACGTGGCCGAACAGGAGACCCTCGCTGTCGACGACTCCGTCGCCTTCGCCGACTTTGAGCTCGTCATCGTCGTCCAGGTTGCTGACCGCCACGTCCAGGTGTCGCAGCTCATCGCCAGTGAGAGCGAAACTCCGGCCGTCGCCGATGGTGACGTGGGTGCGGTCGTCCCCCGCCCGCCGATGGACGGTAAGGCGGCCTCCGCCGACGGTGGAGAGTTGCTTGGAGGCGATCGTGGCGGGCATGCCGCGCCCATTCGGTCCGGTAGTACTTGGGGGTTGTCCGGAAGCCCGGCGAGCAACGTCGGCGGGATTGTTGCGTCCGGCGGCGACGTTTGCTTTCCGCTGCTCTTCTTTGACGCGCCGTTCTTCTTCGCGCCGCTCCTGGTCAAACACATCTGCGGTGTCACCGACGTCTCCGGCGTCATTGTCCGTGAGCGTAATTCCAGGAGCGTTCGCCGTTTCCTGCTCGCTGGCGCCTGGACGAGGGCGCATGTGCAGGGTGAAAGTTCTGTGTTCAGTGCGCTTGACTACTGCAATCGGCGAATCATCTGGAGAGGAGTCCACCGTGATGGACTTCTGCCCACCGACAACGACGCTTGGGACCTTGGAGACAGGGGTGTACCGCAAGACGCTGAGGCCATCGGTCAGTGCCTTGAACTCCGCCGGGTTGAGGTCATGCTCTTTCCCTCCAAGAGTGAGAGAGCCGCTACCGTCCTCTGTCCGTGTGAGTGAGAACCGTTTGCCGTTGCGGGTGATACCGGCTTTGGTGCCCGTCCCAGGCTTGGGTTTCCCCTGCTGCCCACCTCCGGAGGGTGCTGGGTGTGAGCCGCTTCCCCCGCTGTTGCCTCCGCCGACACCACCGGTGTGGGTTCCGCTGGAGTGCCCGAACCTCCCGTCTGGCGCCCTGGGGTGGTCTTCCTCCCTCCACGGCGCGGAGTGGCGGCCCTCGGCCATCTCAAGCTCGTCGAACATGAGTCCTCCTGTCAGAGGTCAAGGGCAGCGTGAGGACGTGCATGTAGGTTTCCGAAGAGTGGGTCCAGCCAGCTTGAAAGACGCAACCGGCCTGCAGCCGGAAGGGCGCGAACAGAGCAGCCGACACGATCAGGGACACACGAAAGCCCCGGATGAAAGATCCGGGGCTCTCGTAGCAGCAGGGTTACCTGGATGCGGTACGTGCCCGCCTTCGCCTGTCCTGCAAGGTGCAGGCTCGGCACCGCCGATAGCCTGCCACTGTGAACGCGGTGTTGACCTCGTCGAACGGGTGACCATGGACGCAGTGAGTCTTACGAGCGTTGACCGCCCAAGGCGATTCACCTCGTAGGACGTTCTCCTTGTGAGTAACCGGCTGCAAGTGGCCAGGGTTGACGCATGCGCGCACTCGGCAAAGGTGATCCGGTTCCCAGCCGTCCGGGATCGGCTCTACGAAGTGCTCATACGCCCAGCGGGCCATGTAGCCCGTGGTCCCACGCCCCCGGACGGTTGCACCCGTCGCGGGGGTCTCTTGTGTCTCAATTATCCCAGGTGAGGGCTGGTTTATCCGAAGTTTGCCGAACATTCGAGCGAGTCAGGCTGTTGAACGACGCGGGGTGTCCTTCAGCGGCGGAACACGATAGGACGGCCGCCATCCAGGGTTGTCCCGCATCACTGATAGGTCGTCCCAGTCAATCTCTCCCCGCTTCAGCAGATCGAGCCTGCTCCGCCCCATGATGGCCGTCTGATCGGCTTCGCTCTGCCTGTCGAACCACTCGCGGGCGTCCACGAACGTGTCTGGCGGCTCGGGGATATCGAACCCGAGATCCGCCCAGGACTTGGTAAGCGGCACACGGGCGCATCTTCCCTGCTGATGGTCCCACGGCCCCGGCTGGGACAGGGGATAGACCTTGCCGTGCTGCACAAGACAGCTAGGGCAGGTCCTGCGACTCAGGTCAGCGTGCCAACGCCAGCCGTCGAGGACATCGCCGTGTTCTTGCTGGCCGATCTCAGCAGCTTCTCTGTGCGCTGAGAGGATCTCAGTTCTCGACAGGTTCATCGCCCGAGTGAGGCCACCGTTGAACTCGCCCTCCAGGTTGCGCAGCATGCGGGACGCGGCGGCACGCGGGTTGTCTCCCACGACGACCCCACGAATGAGCTCCCGTTTCAGGGCGGCGGTCGCTTCGTCAGCGAGCGGCCAGTGGGCGGCGTTGATCTGCTCCGCTGTACGGCGCACGATGGCGTCGACCGTGTCGGGCTGCTGTCGCCGGTAGCGGGCCGCCATCGCCCTCGTGGAGCCGTACGGCAGCTGCGAGGCGATCAGCTCCCCCTGGCCGTCCAGAGCGATACGGGCGGCCCCCGCAGCGCCCGCGAGGGTCTGGGAGCGGGTCAGCTCAGCGAGGCGAGCCAGGGCGGCGGCGATCACGTCCAGAGCCCGCATCATGCGGGCGGTCTGCTCGATCACCTTCCGAGCTGGCCACTGCCCCTCCCCTGCTTGGAGGACTTCTCCGATGCCGAGGGCGACCTCGAAGGCCATCTGGTCCCAGGCCTTCACCCAGGCTTCCACCAGGACTCGAGTGACGTTGTCGACGATGGCGTTGACCGCTCGGCGCATCTGCTCGACCAGCCGCAGCGTCTCGGAGGTGATCGGCATGCATCACCTCCGGTTACGCCTTGGCGGGCTCCTCGTCGGGTTGTTTCGGCGCCTTGTCCGGTTCAGGTTTGTCAGGCTCGTCCTGCGGGCGGCCAGCCAGAAGTCTCGCCGGATCCTCGCCTCGGCGGAACGCGTCCACCGCGGCCTGCCCCGCCTGGCCGCCTGCCCCTTCGGGCGGCTTGAAGTTGCCGTCCTCGTCGGTCACAGCTTCGAGGATCGTGTCGATCTCCTTGATCCGCAGGGTCTCCAGTAGAACTCTCAGTGTCACTAGCGGCGGCACGTAGCCGGTGCTGTCGGCCTTGACGATCGCGTCGATCAAGGTGGCGACAGGCACGTCGTCGAGGTCTGGCCAGGAGATGTCGACGGTCGAGTCGAGGTCTCCGGCCAGGGTGACGGTTTCCTGGCCGTCGAAGTCGCCCGGCGTGACGGTTCCTTTCAGGGCGCCTTGGGGAGCACGGACGGCTTCGGTGATGACGTGGGTGAGGATCTGCCGCAGCATCTCGCCCCACACCGCGCGCCGCAGTTCCATCGACCGCTCAGTCGGCGTGTCCAATGTCTCCGCGGTCGCCCTGGCGCCGGTGGTGCCGGGGTCGCCGAGCAGCATCGTGACAGGTACGTCCAGCGCGGCGGCGACCATCGCGGCCAGCGGACGACCGGATTCAGAGTCGATGGTGGCACCCGATTTGGGCACCGCCTCCAACGCCATGTCCGGGCTCATGATGGCGGTGGCGCCAGCATGCTGCGGCTCCCCGGTAAAACGGTCAGGACCCGGCCCGGCGGCGATGCGGGCACGGACCTGCGCCTGCTTGGAGCCCTTGGAGGTCAGCCTCCACGCGAATCGGGAAAGTGCCTTGACCAGTTTCGCCCAGTCGGTCAAAAACTCCCGGTACGCCGCCGCCCAGTCCAGCGCTGCGTAGACGTCTGGGACACCCCACTTCCACCCCGCCAGGCTGCCGACTCGAACGTGGTAGACCGGGGCGTCCCACATCACCGGACCGGTGCCCTCCGCATCGGTGATCTGCGGGATACGTACCTTGGGCCGGTAGCCGAGCGCCGGGTAGTAAACGATCTGGCGGCGGGTAATACGGGCACCGGATCGCAGGTCGACCTGGTCGATCCAGGAGTCCCTACGGTAGAACCACGGCTCACTGGCGTCTTCGGGGTTCGTGATGACATCGGTGACCTCGTCCCACGGCACGAGCCTCACCCTCACCTTGCCGGTGCGGGGGCTGGTGAAGCAGGCAACGACGAGGTTGCCGTCTGTGCCCAGCGCACGCTCCAGGATCTCGTGAGCCTGCTCCCCAGTGAGAACCCTCCGGTTACCCGGGTCGTCGAGGAAGTCACGGATGACAGTGTTGACCTGTTCGTCGCGGGCTGAGATGTTGACGCCCTGCCCCCAGACGTAGGCGGCACGCAGCGACAAGCCACGCTTGATGAGCGGGTTCTTGATCGCCATCACACGGCACACCGCGGCGAGACGACCAAGTCCTTCCCTGGTGAACTCCAGGTCAGCTCGGGCGGTGAGATGCTGCCACCCCGGCTCATACATCCGGGCCTCGAGGTCCGTGAGGGCCTCTTGGAAAAACTCCGCCGTGCGGCGCTCCTGACCGAGCTGCTCAGCGAGAGCCGTGCGGCCGGTCACGCGGTACCAGGATTCCTGGAGGCGGGAGGCGATCCCCATGGTGGCCTCCCTTGCTCAGTAGTCGCTGATGTTGTAGCCGTCCAACTCGTCATCGAGTTCATCCGCGTCGACGATTAGCGTTCCGGCGAGGATCGGCGCCAGCAGCAACCGGTTGATGGCCTGGCTAGTCGCGTCGACCTGGTCGTCGTGAGAGGAGTTCGGGAAGCTGCTGTGCTCTTGGACGAAGTCACCGATCCATGGGCACAGCTCGGGGGCGGGCAGCCACACAGAGCCGGACTCCACGAACGGCGTCACAGCCTTCGCTCGCGCTTCCTTGGACCCGTCCGGCTCGACAGGGATGAGCCCTGACACCTGGCGGGACAAGCTGTTGATGACCGCGGTGCCGTTGGCTTTGTCCTCGACGTACTTCGCGATGGCCTGAGGCCACTTCGCCGCAAGCCGACGAAACTCGGCACAGGTGTCTACGAACGACAGCCGGCCGCGGACCTGATCGAGGAGGAACACCTCCAGGCCGTAGCGCGCCCACACCTGCCCCACCACGTAGTCGCTGGCGGCGGTGTCCTTGAAGGCCATGTCCCACGACATGACGACCTCGTCCGCGCCGGGCGCCCAGTGCGTACCGTCAGGGCGGACGATCCACCGCGGGCTGCTGTACTCCTTCCACCAGTGGCGGAGGAAGACATCACCAGCAGCCGGGGTTGGACGACCCTGATACAGGCTCGCCCACGTCCGGGAGCCAGAGCGGACCTTGATGGCCTCCCACTGCGCCCGAGTCCGGCCGCGGGCCGACAGCATGAACTCGCCCGGCTCCCGCCCAAGCGGGTCCGTCTCCCCCTTGTTCGGGTCATGGTCGGCCTGGGCGGGGATGTTGACAACCCGCCACAAGTGGCCGTCCTCAGCGGCGAGGAGGCGCCCAGCGAGGTCGCCATCGTGCCAGCGAGTAAGGATCAGCACCACCGGCGCCCCAGGAGCGAGACGGGTCGCGGCAACGTCAGTCCACCAGTCCCAGGCGCGTTCCCGGTAAGTCGCCGAGTCGGCTTGGGCGCGATCCTTGATCGGATCGTCGATCAGCAGCAGATCCACTGGTCGGCCTGTAAGCGCCCCGCCGATACCTGCGGCGTAGACGCCACCCTCGTGGCCGACGAGCTGCCATTCGTGCTGGGCGGACAAGTCGTCCCGCACTGACAGGCCAAGCCGTGCGCCATGGGCGACGATGTCGTCTCGGATAGCGCGACCCCACCGGCGGGCGACGTTGTGCTCGTAAGAGGTGATCGCGATGCGTGTGTCGGGCTTCTGCGTCAGCACCCACAAGGGGAAGCGGCGAGAAGCCCGCTGGCTTTTCCCTCTTGCGGCGGCATCGACAGGATCAGACGCCCGTCCTCCCGGCTGACGAGATCCACCAGTTCGGCGTCGATGAGGTCAAGGGCGGGGGTTTGCCGGGTCTTCGGGTCAAGGGCTTTCGCGAGCTTTCCGGGAGTGGACCACAACGGGCGGATGTGGCCGAGCTTGGCGAGCGCGGCGCGGCGCAGGGCAGCCAGAAGCTGCTCTTGCGCGGGCAGCGGCCAGTCCTGCCAGCCTGCGGGAAGCGTCGCGGGGGTGGTCATGGGGCACCTCGTAGGGGGTTACGGTTCAGCGGGCTCCGCGGCGCCGACGTTCAGGCCGAGCTGGGCGGCAAGGTTTTCGATCTCAGCCGTGATGCTGTCGGACACAGTGACGGCGGTCTTCGTCGGAGCGTCGAGGCCGAAGAGCTTGGCGCGCCGGGCTTCGATGTCGAGGATCGTCTTGATCGCGTCCAGGATCACCCCGTCGTCTTCCAGAGGCTCACCGTCGATCGTGATCACTTTGCCGTTCGACACCGTGACGTGTTTGCGGGCCAGGACCTCGTTCGCCTCGACGAGGAGAGCATCAAGACGGGCGGCCTGCTCAGCCCGGTAGGTCGCGATCTCCTCAGCGGGGATCTCAGCGAGGCAGGCCTTATACAGCTTGTGGGCCGCCTGCCGGGTGATGCCGAGTTGTTCGCCGATCTGCTCGAAGGTGTGGCCTACACGGCGCAGGCGCATCACTTCGGCCCGGCGGAGGCGGGATTCTTCCCGTTCAGCGGGTGGCCGACGGTCAGACACGTCAACACCTCCTGCGTCAACTTGGGGCGTTGAGGAAAGCTCTCGTCGGGGGCGACGGCCTGGCGGATAGTGGGTTCATGTGGACCCTGCTTCTGCCTGTGATCGTCGGTGGCGCGTTATCTCTGATCGGTGGCGTGGTTGGCCAGGTGTACGTGGCCCGAGCCCAGGTACGTCATCAGCGCCACCTGGCGGAGATGACCGCGTGCGAGGAGCTCTACGTCGTGTTGGGGAAGTTACGGGCCGAGCAGATCGAGGAGTCGCTCTTGACGCCGGATCAACGGAGAGATACCCGCCCGTTCCAGCAGCAGGAGATGGAGGACAGCGAAGTCAACGACTCGCTGGAGCGGCCTTGCGCGCGGATACGGGATCAGGAGTTGCGTGCAGCGGTGCGGCAGTACGCGAGGCACCGGGGGCCCCTGTCCGATCCGGATCAGCATATAAAGCTGCTTGAGCTGTTGCAGGAGCGATGCGGCGGGGTAATGCGCGGAGACAAGCAACTGGTGGACTTGTCGGAAGTGCACCGGGCTACACGGGGGAAGTCTCTGCGCCAGTAGAAGTCATCCTGCGGTGATTACAGTCGGTTGCCGCTTTGGTGTCTCCCGCCGGTGATGAGTTATACCGAGCGTGACCATCAGGGGGTGGGTCAGGTGATCTGGAAGGGTTCGCCTTCCATCTCTGGTTCTTCCTGGCCAGCAGCAACGCGGGCCCAGGGCACTTTCGTGCCGGGAGTTAGAGAGAAGTCGAAGCTGGTGCCGGGCCCTATGAGGATCTTGGCGACGATCGCCCCATCGCCATCGTCAACGTCCCATTCGGCGGCCTGCCAGTCGGAGTCTGCGGGGCGGGTGCCGTAGGCGAGTACAGCCATCTCCACGGAGAGGCTGGTCACGCTGCTGTCGCCTTCGACTACGACGGACAGGTACTCGCGGCTCCCTCTGGGAATGGTCTCGATCGCCACGTCCGTCACCTCCCAGGGTTAGCGGCGGGAGGAGCGGGCAGCCCAGCCGCGGCGAGTCGGGCCGAGGCGGATCGTGATGTCCTGGCCGGGTATCAGGGCGTGGGCATTCTCGGTGGCGGTGCCGGTGTCGGCGGTTGCGACCGTCACGGTGACGGTCGCGAATTCGGCTGCCGTTGCGAGGTCTGCTGCCGTGCTGGCCGCGGAGAGGAGTGCGGTGTCGGTCGTGGTGGCTGTGTCCGCCGCAGTGAGGCCGACGAGGGCGGTCTCGGTCGCCGTAGCGGTGTCCGCGGTAGAGGCTGCGGCGGTGAGGGCTGCAGCCTCGGTGGAGGAGGCTGTGTCGCCGCCGGAGGTGGCTACGGCGAACGAGGCGGCCTCGACTGTTGTCGCGGTATCGGTGACGGTCGGGGAGGCGTTCAGTGTCGCTGTGTCGGTGCCCGTGCCGGTGTCGGCGGTGGACAGCGCTACGACGAGGCTCGCCGCCTCTGTCGCGCTTGCCGTGTCGGCGGCGGGCAGACCTGCCGTCAGGGAGGCTGCGTCCGTGCCAGCGCCGGTGTCTGCCGAGGAGTTCGTGGCTGCCAGGGTCGCGGCGTCGGCGCTGGAGGCTGTGTCGCTGCTAGAGACCGGTGTGGGGCCGTCGGTCAGGGTGGAGGAGGACAGGCCTGGTGTGCCGTCCCAAACGGCGTTCGCGGTGTTGCCGTCGAAATAGGTGCCGAGGGTCGCGGACTCCTCAATCAGCACCATCGTGAAATCAGCGGGGTTGATCGAAAAATTTATGCTGTCGAGGATCAGCCTGCAGGCGACGGCACCGGATGGGGCGGTCGCGGTGATCGAGAGGCGGGTCACGGTGTTGGCGGTCAAGGTGAACCCGGTGCTGGGGTAGCCGAATCCGCCGCCGCCAGCGTTGATCCACTCGACGTACAGGGCTCCGCTGTTGACGTTGAAAACGTTCGCCCGCGCATAGGCCG